>JANMCI010000043.1:0-5304 GCA_031361245.1 Rhodobacterales bacterium | reverse complement strand
CGCGCCTCCCATCGCGCCACCCGGTCGGCCAACAGGCGAAGCTGCGGCCGCAGGATCGCGCTGCGCAGATTGTCCATCCGGCCGCTGACATTGGGCGTCACCATCCGCACCGCCTCATAGGCCTCCGGCCCCGGTGCGGCGGCATGTTTGCCGTAAAGCATGTAGGACCCCGACAACAGCACCGCCCGCGCCATGACCTCGGCGTCATCGCTGATCAGCAGGCCACCCTCGCCCGAATTGATGTGCTTGTAGGTCTGCATCGAATAGCAGCCCACCACCCCATGCCGCCCCGACGGCACCCCGTCCCATGTCGCCCCCATCGTGTGGGCGCAATCCTCGATCACCCGCAGCCCCAGCCCGTCGCACAAGGCCATCAGCGCCCCCATGTCGCAGACATGGCCCCGCATATGGCTCAGCATCAGCACCCTTGCGCCACTGGACTTCGCCTTCGCCGCGAGGTCGGTCAGATCCAGCACCAGATTGTCGGTGATCTCGACAAACACCGGCCGCGCGCCCATGGCCGCGATGGCCCCCGGCACCGGCGCCAGCGTAAAGGCATTGGTCAGCACCGCCTCCCCCGCCTGCACCCCCAGCGCGCGCAAGGCACAGCCCATCGCATAGCCGCCCGAGGCGACCGCCAGACAGTATTTCGCTCCGGTCAGGCTGGCGAACTCCTGCTCCAGCAGCACCGTTTCCGCGACCTCGCCTTGTGCGGTGTTATAGCGGTGCAAGCGCCCGTGCCGCATCACCGCGACCGCCGCCGCAATGCCCTCCTCCGGGATCGGCTCCTGCTGGGTGAAACTGCCACTGAACCGCTCGCTCACAGCGCAGGCCTCCGCACCAGCCACAGATACAGCCCGAACGTGCCCAAAAGCCCCGCCGCCGCGATGAAAAAGCCCATGGCCGGCGATTGGAACGGCGCGCCCGGCGACATGAAATAGCCGAACATCTGGGCGAAGAATACGGTGCCCAGCAACTGGCTGACGTTCAGGATCGCCGAGACCCCGCCCTGCAATTCGCCCTGCGCATTCTCGGGCACCGCCTTGGACATCAGTGCCGACAGCATCGGATAAATGAACCCCTCCGGCGTGTGCACCAGCATCATCACGATCACCATGGTCAGCCCGCCGGCAAAGCCATAGCCCAAGGCGGCAATCGTCGCCGCGACAAAGCCGATCAGCGCCACGTTCCACTCGCCGAACCGCTTGACCAGCGGTCCTGTCAGCCCACCCTGCGCCGCTGCCATGCACAGCCCGAAAATCGCCAGCGTCAGTCCCACCATGCTGGACGACCAGCCGAACTTGGCCATGCCCCAGAACGGCCAGATCGCCGGATACACGCTGGAAAAGAAAAAGAAGCTGAACAGCACGATGCACATCGGCACCACACCGTGATAGCTCTGGAACACCCGGAACGCACCGAGCGGATTGGCGCGCCGCCACTCGAACGGGCGGCGGTGGGCGGCGTCGAGCGTCTCGGGCAGCACGAAATAGCCGTAGATCAGATTGGCCGCCGAAATCCCCGCGGCAAAGTAGAACGGCACCCGCGGGCCATACTCCCCCAAAAGCCCGCCCAGCGCCGGCCCCAGCACAAAGCCAAGCCCGAACGCCGCCCCCATCATCCCGTAATACTTCCCCCGCTCCTCTGGCGTGGTGATGTCGGCGATATAGGCGTTGGCGATGATCCACGACGCCCCGCACACCCCCGAAATGGCCCGCCCGATGTAAAGCCAAACCAGCGTCGGGGCCCAGGATTGCAGCAGGTAATCCAGCATCAGCCCCAGAATCGCCAGCAACAGCAAGGGCCTGCGCCCGAACCGGTCCGACAGGTTGCCCATCAGCGGGCCAAAGACGAACTGCGCCGCCGAATAGGCAAAGAACATCCAGCCGCCCACCAGCGAGGCTTCGGCCAGCGTCATGTGACCCACGGTTTCGATCAGAACCGGCAGCACCGGAATGATCAGCCCAAAGCCGATCATGTCCAGAAGCACCGTGATCAGGACAAAATAGATCGCGTGACGCGACGGCGCCCTCGCGCTTGGGGATGCTGCGATTTCCATGGCGCGGACCCTACGGTCCCGCCCCGGTCCTGTCAAACCGGCCCGTTTGTCCTCGCCTTGATACTCCGGCCGCAGGCGCGCCCTAGCCCTTGCGCAGCACCGCCGTGATCTCGGCCATCACCGACAGCGCGATCTCGGCCGGAGTGCGCGCCCCGATATCCAGCCCGACCGGCGCATGCAGCCGCGCAATCTCAGCCTCCAAGAACCCCGCCGCCGCCAACCGTTCCACCCGCTTGGCATGGGTGCGCTTCGAGCCGAGGCACCCGACATAGAATGCCCCCGAGCGCAAGGCAGCGGCCAGTGCGGGATCGTCAAGCTTGGGGTCATGCGTCAGCGTCACGACCGCCGTGCGCGCATCCGGCCGCAGGGCGGCCATCGCCTCGTCCGGCCACTCCTCCACGATCACCTCGCCCGGAAACCGCTCGGCCGAGCCAAAGGCCCCGCGCGGGTCGATCAGCGTCGGCGCATAGCCGCAAGCCCGCGCCATGCCGACCAGCGCCTGCGCGATGTGCACGGCCCCCACGACGATCAGCCGCAACGGCGGGTTGTGCACCGCGATGAACCGCCCCTCGTCAATGGCCGACCGGTCGGCCCGCAGCCGCGCATCCACCGCCGCGTCCGCGCCCTGCGCAACCAGCCTGCGCCCCGGCCCCGCCAGATCCGTCACCAGCGCCACTGCGGCCCCCGCACCCCTCGCCGCGACCAGTGCCGCCAGCACGTCCTCGCCCAGATGCGCCACCGGCTCCACCAGCACCCGGATCGTGCCGCCACAGGCCAGCCCCACGGCAAAGGCCTCCTCGTCGCTGACCCCGTAGGTCAGTATCCGCGGCGCACCGTCGGCCAACGCCTCGCCCGCCTCCAGCACCACCGCCCCCTCGACACAGCCGCCCGAAACCGACCCCATCATGTGTCCCGATCCGTCCACCACCAGCTGACTGCCCGCCGCACGCGGTGCCGAGCCCCAAGTCTCCAGCACCGTCGCCAGAACCGCCCCCCGCCCCTCACGGTGCCACAGCAAGGCCAGTTCGGGAATGTTGTCTTGGGTCATGGTCCACCTCCGCCTGCCATTCTGCGCCGCGCTGCGGGCAAAGAAAAGCGCCGCTGGAACGGGTCCGGCGGCGCCTTGGGTCATTTGGCAGGCTTACAGTGCGTTCTGACGCAGCAGCTCGGTGATGATCCGCACCGTGGCACGGCGGTTGCGCCGCTCGTCGCCCAGCGTGTCGATCTTCAGCTCGCTCTCGCCATAGCCCTGCACCACCAGATTTTCCGGCGGCACACCAAAGTACTCGGTCAGCGCCTTGGCCACCGATTCCGCACGACGGTCCGACAGCGCCAGGTTCGACGCAGCCGAGCCTACGGCATCGGTATGCCCTTCGATCAGAAACACCTCTCCCGGACGGATTTCGATAAGCTGCGTCATCAGCTTGCCCAGCCTGTTCAGCTTCCGCGCCTCGCTGGCCTGAATGGCCGCCGAACCGGTCTCGAAGGTGATGTTGTTCACATCGATCGTCGGGGCCAGATAGCGCACTTGCGGGATGTTGCGGATCTGGCGCAGGCTGAACTTGCGGCCCAGTTCAGCCGCCGTTTGCGCGGCCAGTTGGGCGCGCAACGCCGCATCCGTGTCGTCGATCGAGATCTGGTTGCGCTGCGGCTCAACCCGCGGCAGCTTGGTCACGTCAACCCGCTCTTCGGGTTGCAGATCGTCGATCAGAACCGTGCCATGCCCGGTGCGGTCATAGGCCACACGCTGCAGAACCCGGCCCGTTGCGTCACGCACCGTCACGATCTGGCTGCCGTCCTTGCGCGTCACGATCGTGCGGGTCGACCCGTCAGCGAAAGTTTCGGTCCGCACGGTAGAGCCCGGCTCGCGCAGAAGTGCGTTGTCGTCCTTGTACACCTGATAGGTGCCGTCAGGCTGACGCACCACCACCCGGTCACCCGTGTTCGACACGACCTGCTTGTTGCCGTTGATCATGGCGCCCACGATCAGCGCGCCCAAGGCCACCAGTCCGACCTTTTCAAAGTCCGACAGACCGGTTTTCTTGCCCGGAGCAACCGTGACCGGCGCCGCCGCGAATTCCTCGGTCGAGGCGCGGGTGTCGGCTTCGGTCATCACTTCGGTCGTCACAACCGCGTCCGTGGCAGGCTCCCGATCCGCCGGCAGCGTGCCGCCTTCGGTGATCACGGCCTCGCCAGCGGCTTCGACGTCCGGCACCACGACGGCTTCGTCCGAGGTGGTCGGCGTGTCCAGAGCGGTTTCCAGCGTCTCGATGGCCTCGTCCGTCGCCCGCGGTGCTTCGACCGGGGTGACGTTGGGGTCGGCCAGTGCGGCCGCTGCCGCCGCTGCCGCCGCCGCCTGTGCTGCGGCCACTGCCGCGGCATCCTCAGCCGGCGCTTCGGTCACGACGGGTTCTTCGGCCGGGGCCGTTTCGCCCGCCATTTCGGCCAGCTTGGCCCGGGCTTTGGCTTCACACCTTTTGGGGTTCTTGCCGATGACGCACAGCGCGCCTTCCGGGCAGACCGCTGTCTTGTCGGGCAGGCAGATAAAGACCTGACCGTCGACCGTCACGGTCGGATAGCCGGCCTCAACGGGGGTGGTTTCCTCGGTTGTGGCCTCGGTCGTCGTTTCGGTCGTGGTTTCGGTCGTGGTCGCCGTGGTCGCAGCCGCCGCCGCTGCGGCATCAGCCGCCGCCTTGTCCGCAGCCGCCGCAGCCTCCGCTGCCGCCTGATCCATCGCCGCCTGATCCGCCGCAGCCTTGTCCGCCGCCGCAGCATCCGCCGCAGCCGCATCCGCCGCCGCCTGATCCGCCGCCGCAGCATCCGCCGCCGCCTGATCCGCCGCCGCCTTTTCGGCTTCAGCCTGTGCTGCTACCAAAGCGTCCGCTGCGGCCTGATCTGCCGCGGCCTGTGCTTCGGCTGCCGCCTGCTCGGCTGCGGCCTGCTCTGCCGCGGCCTGTTCAGCTGCTGCCTGCTCGGCCGCTGCCTTCGCAGCCGCCTCCTCTGCGGCCATTTCCGCCGCGATCCGCTCTGCCGCGGCCGCATCTGTCGCAGCCTGATCCGTCGCTGCCTTCTCGGCCGCCGCCGCATCTGCCGCAGCCTGCTCAGCCGCCGCCGCAGCCGCCGCCGAATCTGCCGCCGCCTGATCAGCCGCCGTCGAGGCCGCCGCCGCGTCCTCAGCCGTCTTGTCCGCAGCCAGCGCCTCTGCCGCCGCCGCAGCCGCAGCCAAGGCCTCGATCGCACGCATT
>JANMCI010000036.1:0-6985 GCA_031361245.1 Rhodobacterales bacterium | reverse complement strand
GGTAGAGCGCTTCGTTCACATCGAAGATGTCAGCGGTTCAAATCCGTTATCGCCCACCATGCCAAACTGTTGAAACGCCTGCACTTTCTTTTGAGAGTGCGGGCTGATTGGAAGGCGAGGCGACTAGAGCCTCATCTGACTTGACATCCAGTGTGTCAGCAGAAGAGTGTGCTGGGTGAATTACCCGGCTTCGCCATCGATCAATCCGGCAAGATTCTCAGCCCTTAAGAGACCAAGGAATACCCGATGATGTTTCTCCGGCTTCTGATCTGCATTTGCCTTTTCGCGTTTCCCGCATTCGCGAAGCCGAATTTCGTTCTGATCCTGGCTGATGATTTCTCGATGAATCTCATGCCTAAGCCTAGACTTGAAAATATGCCGCAACTTGCCCGGATGATGCGCGAGGGCATGACGTTCAACAACTATTTTGTAACAAATAGTCTGTGCTGCCCGTCGCGCTCCTCCATCTTCACCGGCCTTTTGCCGCACAACACCGGCGTGCTGACCAATAATGCGCCAAATGGTGGGCTTGCGGCGTTCACAGCACATGGTAACGAAGCAAAGGTGTTTGCACTGCCCTTGCACGCGGCTGGCTATAACACGGCGTTCATGGGCAAATACCTGAACCATTGGAATCCCAGCAAAAGTGCGATTCCGCCAGGATGGGATGAATGGGCGGCTACGGGTGCTGCCGGTCCGGGCTATGGTTTCACCCTGAACCATAACGGGGTCATCACTAAGCCGCCCGGCCATTTCACCGACGTGATTTCGGATTTGGGCAGGCGATGGATGACGTGGCAGCATCGGCCGTTCTTCCTGGAATTGGCCCCGTTCTCACCGCACTGGCCATATGTTCCGGCCGTTCGCCATGAAGCGTTGTTTCTTGACACGGTATTGCCCAAGACGCCCGCCTACGGCGCCCGTCCAGATATCAACGCTCCGGATTGGCTTAAGGTCATTCCGGCGCTGACCGACCTGCAGAAAGCCAAGATGGACCACATATTCATTCTCCGGCTGCAGGCTGACAAGAGCATTGATGAGATGATCGGCGCAGTGCGCCGCAAACTGGAAAACATTGGACTAGCCGACACCACCTATGTGATCTTCACCAGCGATAACGGGTTTCACTTGGGCGAGTATTCGCTGCTTCCCGGCAAGATGACTCCCTTTGACACTGACATCAAAGTGCCCTTCGTGATCGTCGGACCGGGGATTGCCCCCGGCACGCGGTCCGCCAGGCTCACCATGAACGTCGACATCTTTCCGACACTGCTGGAGTTGGCCGGGCTGCCTGTCCCGGCGACGATGGACGGTCGGTCGATGTTCAGCGGACCGGCGCGCACCATGGCGGTGGTCGAGCACTACCGCGCGCCAAGCGACCCGACAGACCCGGACTATTCCGAACCCTTAGCCGGCGATCCGCCGAGCTATACGGCCCTGCGGATGGCGGGTTCGATGTATGTCGAATACGAGACGGGCGAGATCGGGTATTACGACATGACCACCGATCCGCACCAGCTGCGCAATATCGCGGCCGCGTTGAGCCCGGCGCGCAAGGCAGAGCTGCATGATGCGGTGGTGGCGAATTCAAACTGCGCCGGGTCGGTTGAATGTGGGGCGGCCCAGAACCGGTGATCAGCCAACGCCGCCGGTGATCGCCCCTCCAAAGCAAAAGCGCGCCACGATGGACGCGCTTTTCCAGGAGTGCCGAGAGGGCGATGCGCCCGGACCCGTGACCGGTCCGGGTGCACAGCCGTGTCTGGATCAGAGGTTCAGAACCGAACGGATGTAGGCGATTGCCTCGTCCGACAGGGTGCGACCACCCGAGGCGACCAGCAGGGCCGCGTCTTCTGCTTCCTGAGCCGTTGTCAGATCGCCCTCGGCATCGGTGACAGCCGCCAGCGCATCGTTATAGGCCACGATGTCCGCGCGCTCTTGGGTCAATGCGTCCAGAGCTGCCTGATAGTCCACCGCTGCCGGATCAAGAAGGGCGATGGCGGCGTCGACTTCTTCCACAGTGGCCGTCGGAACCGGAAGCGCTGCCAGTGCGGCGGCGGCTTCTTCCTGGGCCGCCACGACGTCGTTGGTGGCCAGAGCGGCGTCGCGATAAAGTGCGATGCGACCGACCTGGCTGCCCGGAGCGGCGTGCTCCAGCGCGTTGGGATTGGCCTTGACGGCGTTCAGCCCCTTGAGCTCGGACGCGAGCCCGCCCTTGCCTTTGGTCTTGACCGAGGTCGTGGTCGTGGCAGCGGCCGACTTGGTTTTGGTGGACGATTTGCCATGGGTCTGAGCGCTGTTGCCATGCGTCGTCGAATGGCTCTTCGATTTGCCATTGTCGGCGAGTGCAGGGGTGATCCCGACGGCGAGGGCAGCAACGCCAAGGGCGGCAAGTGTCATGCGTAGTTTCATTTGGATGTCTCCGGTGTGGTGAGGGCGTCCTAAGGGGGGCAGACTTTTGTGCCGCAAAGTTAGGACCGATGTGGGACGAAATTATGGCGAGGCATCCTGCATTACCACCCACCTGTGCCGCGCTCGGCGCTTCTTCGCCGGAAATGGCCGGGGGGCAGGGGCGGTTTGCGCCGTAACACATTGGATTTGCAGGGGTCTGGAGGTGGACCGGTGGGTCGCCCTGTCCCGGCATTATGGCGCTGACTGGCGGCGTGGCGCAGGGATTTGCCCGGTGGCCGCGGCGGTGGCAGGCACATCGCCTGCCTTTTGCGCACCAAAACCAGGGCGTGAACCGGCGTCGAAATTCGTCCTGCACAAGGCAGATCAAACGTGCCGAACAAATGCAGAGATCGCTTGCGTCCTGTCAGAGACTTGGCTACATCGCCGGGTGTCGGGCGATTAGCTCAGTTGGTAGAGCGTCTCGTTTACACCGAGAATGTCGGCGGTTCGAGCCCGTCATCGCCCACCATTAGCTTGTAGATCAATGGGTTGCAGACCGCCTTGTTCAAGTGCGCCCCAAAAGGTGCGGGGGTCTGTCCAGATGCGCAATCCGCTTCTTTCGCTGGCCTTCTTCGGGAATCAGCCCCCCCTTGTTGGAGGCTGGCCGGTTTCTGGTCTTGCAGCCCGGGCGTTTCGGTCTGTTCCCGCAACCCGGTCATAAAGCCGAAGTCACAAGGTGACCTCCCCGAAGCGGGTTCTTTGAACCTGACGCCAGCGATCGCAGGCCAGCGTCAGGTGCGTCAGGTCAGTTCAACGCCGCATTTTCTTCGCCGTCGCGGGTTACGGTCATGTAGGCGACGATGATCATGATGGCCCCCAGAAACATGGCGCTGGTGATGACGGTGCCCAGACCCATGCCACCGTACTCCGCTGGCTGTGACAAGAGATCGCCGAACGACGCGCCGAGGGGGCGGGTGAAGATATAGGCCAGCCAGAACCCGAGGATCGGATCAAGCTTGAGCCAGAAATATCCGGCCGCCAGCGAGGCGATGATCATCCAGAGCAGAACACCGGTCGCAAGGTAACCAAGGCCGAACTGCTCGGCCACCAGATCGCCCGCTGCGGTGCCAAGGGCGAACGTGAACAGGATCGCCAGCCAGTAATAGGCCTCGCGCCTGGTGGTATAGATCGCGTGGATCGACAGGGTTTTCTCGGATGCAAACCAGAGGGCGAATGTCGCGGCCAGTGCCAACATGAAGAAGATCGTGGTGGTGATGAGCGAAACGCCGAAGTTATCGACCAGGTTGTCCGTCACCAGCGTGCCCACGATGCTGATCAGAACGACCGCCAGCCAATAGGACCAAGGCACATATCGCTTCTGTCCGAATTGCAGCACCAAAGCAAAGGCCAGAACCGCCGTCATGATCAGCGATGTCACGGTCAGACCAAAGCCAAGGTTGACCGCCAGATAGTCGGCAGCCGTTTCTCCCATGGTCACTGCCATGAGCTTGATCAGCCAGAAATCAACCGTGACTTTCGGCACGCGATTGAAGGTGGAGGGCAGGGTTTGCATGGGGACGGTCCTGATTTGGGTCGGGCGAGGGGCGGTCATTTCGTCACCGGGCCGTGGTTTTCCAGCGCGGCTTGCAGTGCGGTCAGGGCTTCGCTGATGGCAGCAGGGTCCGGGGTGCCGTTGCGCAAGGCCGTAAAGGCGCCATCTGCGGCTTCGTCGATCAGGCCCCAATGGGCAGGGTCCATCGGCTTGAGGCCCTTTTCGTTTTCATCCCAGGCAATTTCGAAGTCCGTCACGCGGGCCTTTGCTGCCTCGATATCGCCCTTGGCCGCGATGGCCTGAACGTCGGCGATGATGGTGGTGAACCTGGCAAGGTCACCGAGACTGGGCACAGCGGCGTTGACGCTGACGGCCGCCCTTGCCTCGTAGATATTAAAGCCAGTAAAGGCGGCCACGGGCAGCGCGATCAGCGCCGTGGCGAGTAGAAGTTGTTTCATGGTCTGCTCCGGTTGGTGCCGGGGGTGGCCCGGCTTGCGCGCTTCTAGGCCTGCATGCCTGCAGCCAGCTTTCGCCCGGATTACAAATTTGTATGGTGGCCGCGACCTGTGTGATAAACCGCCCACATAGTCTGACGGTCAATGCCCAGATATCCGAACGCGAAAGACCCCCAATGCGTATCCTGCTGATCGAGGACGACACCTCTGCTGCGGATTACGTTGCACGCGGTCTGACCGAGAGCGGCCATGTCTGCGACGTGCTGGCCGATGGCACGGACGGGCTGTTTGCCGCAACGCGGGAAAGCTACGACGTGCTTGTGGTGGACCGGATGATCCCCGGTCTTGATGGTCTGTCACTGGTGCGTGCCTTGAGGGCGGCCGGGCGCAGGACACCGGTGCTGTTTCTGACCGCGCTTGGCGGCATTGACGACCGCGTCGAGGGGCTGGAGGCCGGTGGCGATGATTATCTGACCAAGCCCTTCGCCTTTGCCGAACTTCTGGCCCGCGTCAACGCGTTGGCCCGGCGCCCCCCGGTGCAGGAAGTGAAAACGGTCCTGAGGGTTGCTGATCTGGAACTGGATCTGGTGCGCAGGCGGGCCTCGCGTGGGGGGCAGGTGATTGATCTGCTGCCCAAGGAGTTCACCCTGCTTGAGGTGCTGATGCGCAACGAGGGCCGCGTGGTAACGCGCACGATGCTTCTGGAACGGGTTTGGGATTTCCATTTCGACCCGAAAACGTCAGTGGTTGAAACCCACATCAGCCGATTGCGTGCCAAGATCGACAAGCCGTTCGACCTCGTACTGGTGCACACGCTGAAGAACATGGGTTATTCGCTTCATGCGCCCCGTTGACCTTTGGCGACACAGTTCGTTTCGACTGGCCCTTGGAGCGGCGTTGGCGGTGCTTGGCGCGCTGATCCTTGTCGGGTCGGTCGGCTATACCGTGCTGCACCGGCAGTTGGCTGACCGGCAGGATGCGCGCCTGAGAGAGATTTTCACCACATTGCTGCAATCGGATGCCGCCGATCAGAAGGATCTGGTTGAAGCCGTCACCGCCCGCATCACGGCAAGCCCGGACAAGTCAACCGTTTACCTGCTCCGCGATGAAACCGGCAAGGTTCTGGCCTCCAATATCAAGGACATAGCGATCAAATCGGGGTGGTCTACCGTCGAAGCCGCAACGCTGGGAGTGCAGGCCGACTATCCCTATCGGGTCTATGCGGACAAACTGAACGGCGATTATCTGGTCGTCGGACTGAGCAACGCCGACCTTGACGATCTCGCCGAAATCATTCTGGCGGGGTTCGGTTGGTCTTCCCTGGTCATTCTCATCGCGACTGTCGCCGCCGGGACCTGGATCGCCTACGGTTTCCAGCGCCGCCTGAGCGAGCTGACCTCCACGTTGCACCGCGTCGCATCCGGTGACTTGACCACCCGCTTGGCCGTGTCGGGCCGGGGCGACGATCTTGACCTGATTTCAGCTGAGATCAACCATACGGTGGGCCGTCTTGAGGCGTTGGTCGAGGCCATGCGTCAGGTCAGCGCCGACATCGCCCACGAATTGCGCACGCCGCTGAACAGATTGCGCATTCACATAGAAGCGGCCGCTCGCAACGCTGCGGCCTCGCTCCCGGTTGAAGACGACCTGGCCGCCGCCGTCGCGCAAAGCGAGGCCATTGACCAGACCTTTTCCGCGCTGTTGCGCATCGCGCAGATCGAGGCCGGGACGCGGCGCGAGAAATTCGCGCCGGTCGATCTGGCTGCGCTGCTTGATGACATGGCGGACATCTATGCCGAGGTGGCAAGGGATGCGGGTCAGACCCTGCTGTGCGACGCGGCGGAGCCGGCATGGGTGATGGGGGACAGGGAGCTCTTGACGCAGGCCCTTGCCAACCTGATCGAAAACGCCATCCGGCATTGCCCGACCGGTACCACGATCCATTGCAAGGTGGAGTTGGGCAGCACCCTGGTGACAGCGTCGGTTTCGGATACCGGGCCCGGGATTCCGGCGGGAGCGCGCGAACTGGTGCTCCGCCGCCTGTACCGGCTTGAGAAAAGTCGCACGACTGCTGGCACCGGGCTTGGGCTTTCCCTCGTCAAGGCCGTGGCAGACCTTCATGGTGCCGAACTTGCCCTGACAGATGCCTTGCCGGGATTGCGGGTCGAACTGCGGTTTGTGCGGATCGTCGGCTTGCAGCGCGCCTCCGCTTGAAGCGGTTTTCGGCAAGAAACCTCGCCATCACCCTGACCCAAGAACGATCAGCAAGGCGAAAGACGTGACAGTGGTGCCTGCGGGCAAGGTCGCAATACATCGGCGGTTGATCCTTGACCCGATGGCAAGACAGGCGGTGCGGCGGGCAGGCCTGCTCAACGGTCCGGCAGCCAGTGCCGGAAAATCTGAACCTTACAAAACTGTAAATCGCCGGAAAGGTCCCTGAGGGGTCGCCCGGGTAAACAGGGTCCACCTTGGCCCCGCCCAAACGGCACCCCCAAAAGGAACCCCTCCATGCCTGACTCCATGATCCGGACAAATCGGCTGACCCAGTCCTTCAATGGGGTGATTGCAGTCGATGCCCTCTCGATGGACA
>JANMCI010000286.1:0-9518 GCA_031361245.1 Rhodobacterales bacterium | reverse complement strand
GACGGTCTATGAAAAGGGGGCCGAGGTCATTGGCATGCTCAAGCGTCTGGTCGGCGATGCGGGCTACGCCAAGGCGCTTGACCTCTATTTCGACCGCCACGACGGACAGGCCGCCACCATCGAGGACTGGCTGGCCGTGTTCGAAGATGCGACAGGCCGCGATCTTGGGCAATTCAAACGCTGGTATTCCGAGGCGGGCACGCCCCTGATCAGCGTGGCCGAAGACTGGCAACCCGCAGAGCGCGGTGGCACGTACCGTCTGACCCTGACCCAGACCAATCCGCCGACACCGGGGCAGCCGGACAAAGGGGCCAAGGTCATTCCAGTGGCCGTCGGGCTCTTGAATCCGAACGGCGACGAGGTCGTGCCGACCCGGGTTCTGGAACTCACCGAACCCTCCCAGACCTTTGCCTTTGCCGATCTGGCCGTGCGGCCGATCCCGTCGATCCTGCGCGGCTTTTCGGCACCGGTCGTGCTGCAACGCGACGTGCCCGCCGCCGAGCGTGCGTTCCTTCTGGCCCATGACACCGACCCGTTCAACCGTTGGGAGGCCGGGCGCTCGCTGGCCAAAGAGGTGCTGATCTCGATGGTTCTGGACGGGGCAGAACCGTCGGCGGATCTTGTCCAGGGCTTGTGGATCCTCGTGCGCGACCCCGATCTTGACCCGGCGTTCCGGGCGCTTGCCTTGCGCCTGCCGGGCGAGGACGACATTGCAGGCAGCATCGCAGCCCTGGGGTCGGTGCCTGATCCGCAGGCGATCCATGCGGCGCGAAAGGCGTTGGGTCTGGTCATGGCCCAACACATGCATCCCCATCTCGCCGGGCAGGTCATGGCGCTGCAGGACACCACCGCCTTCTCGCCCGACGCCGCGTCGGCGGGACGGCGGGCGCTGCGTCTGGCCTTTCTGGGGCTGCTGACAAGGGTTGACGGGGGGCAGGCCGCCAGATCCGCCTATGCGGCGGCAAACAACATGACCGATCAGATCGGCGCCTTGGCGATCCTTCTGGACAACGGAATGGGACAGGGCGAACTGCAGGCGTTCTTTGACCGCTGGTCGGGCGACCGGTTGGTCATGGACAAGTGGTTTGGCCTGCAGATCATCACGGCCGCCCCGGACCAGACGGCTGCAGTGACCGACGCTCTGACCCGCCATGCGCTGTTCGACTGGAAGAACCCCAACCGGTTTCGTTCAGTTCTGGGGGCACTTTCGGCGAACCATGCGGGGTTCCACCACGCCTCGGGCTCGGGCTATCGGCTGCTTGCGGATTGGCTGATCCGACTGGATCCCCTGAACCCGCAGACCGCCGCCCGGATGTCGACTGCCTTCGAGACGTGGACGCGCTATGACCCAACCCGTCAGGCGCAGGCGCGGGCGGCGCTGGAACGCATCAAGGCGAGCCCTGCGCTCAGCCGCGACCTCGGCGAGATGGTGGGGCGCATTCTGGGGGCGTGATCTCACGGAGCCCGGTTCCCGGGCAAGCCCTTGCTCTCCACCCCCGGCCAAGGCCGGGGGCGGAGCCTGTTGGAGCTGCGGTCACGGCCGGTGTCCCTGCCTTGCGGAGTGCTGGTGGCCGGCTTGAGGGATCTGTCCCCGGCCAGAGCCCCGGTCTTTACCGGCGGTGGCCTGAACCGGTGTTCCGCTGCAACATCGTGGGATGCATGTCGACCGAGTCGAGATAGACACTGCCATAGGACCCCTCCAGCAAGCGCAGCCGCGCGCGGAAGGTGCGGGCATGATAGGCGAAATCGGGCGGCGCGAACTGATCGTCGCCGATCCCTTCAAATGCGGATGTCTCAAGCGCTGCGTGGGCATAGGCCCACAGCTCGGCCGCTCCACGCTCGAAAGCCGGGCGCAGATCCGGTCGCAAGTGGTTCCAGCACCAGTTCACCGTCCTGACAAACGACGAAAGCACCGGCCGGAAATCGTTCCACCCCTCAGTGATCCCGCGTTTGAGCACCATGCGGAACATCTCGAGGCTGTAGAAATTGCGCTCGTCGCCTTGCTTGATATCCTGCTCTGGATGTTGGCGGTAAAGGTAGTGGACCCCTTCCAGCATTGGCACATTTGCGATCTTTTGCAGGGTCAGAAGCTGGAAGATCTGGTCGTCAAAGGCGCGGATGTGCTCGGGAAACCAGATGTTCCGGTTGTCGAGGAAATCGCGCCGGTACACCCGCCGCCAGATGCTTGGCTGGCCTTCGGTCAGCAGCCAGGACGGCGCAAGGATGACAGTCTTGTCGCCAAAGGGATGGCGGTGTGCGTGAAGCAGGGCGGGCAAATCGGTTTCATATGACGGAATGCGGACGGGCCTGCCGTCGGCATCCGTGTCAAAGGCCTCAAAACCGCCTTGCACCAGTTCCGCTCCGGAATGGCGCGCAAGATCCAGAAGGCCGTCAAACAGGCCCGGCCCGGCCACATCGTCGGCATCCACAAATGCGATGTGGCTTGCGTCAGAGTTCAGCCGGCCAAAATTCCGCGCCGAAGCACAGCCGCCATTCTCTTTGGTGAGCACGACGACCCGGTCATTTCCGGCATAGGTTTCGGCGACAAAAGCGCCCGAGCCATCGGTCGAGCCGTCATCCACGACCAGCGCCCTGATTTCCGGGTTCCCGTCTTCCAGCAAGCTGTCGACAAGTTCCTTGATCCACTTTTGGGAATTGTACATGGCGACAACGATATCCAGCCCTTGCCGGTGCCCGTTCAGCGATGGCGCTCGCCGAAGCCGCAGCAACGGGTCGCCTGCCCGTGGAATCCAGGTCTGTCGCTGGCCCGCGCTGCGCCCGTAGACCAACTCGGATGGAATATGGGTCCAACTTTCACCGATCACATGGTCCAGCCGCGCGGAAATCAGTTCCTCCAGAATGCCCACTTCCGCCATTGGCGCCGTCACCTTCAGGAAACGCGGGTTCAGACTGAGCAGGGCCCCGGCCGGAAGCGTTGGGAACTCGCAGGCCTCGAAAATGTCGGGGATGACCTCGCCCAGCTCGATGACCCCGCGCATTTCGGTGTGGCGCCGGAAATCCAGCGTCGGCAGGCGATCTTGCAGCGCGGTCATGGCAGGGGCGCTGCCACCGCCGGCAGTTGCGATACCCTCCAGCGCGGTCCGCAAGCCGGCAAGATCGCTGCCGCCAACCCCGCCGGCAACGGCGGCGTTGACGGCGAGAACGTTGGTGGCCTTGTGGGCAGCGACGTTGTGACGCAAAGCGGCAAAGGCTTCGGCCTCGGGTTCAAACGCCCAGATGGTCCAGCCGCGATTGGCAAGAGCGAAGGGAATGGTGAAACAGCCGTATCCCGCCCCGATATCCAACGCAGTTCCGGTCGGCGCCATGGTCTGCGCCGCCAACGCGGGCTCATAGATCGACCGCAGCCGCCAGTAGCTGTCATCGCGCAGATATTCATCTGCCGTCACACGCAATGTGACGTTCTGACCGAACGCCCGCACGGTCAAGGGCGGCAGTGCCCTTCGCGACAGGCGCAACGGCTGCGACAAAGCGCCATCCTCGGCTCCGGGGTGATCGCGTTCAAGCTGCATCGGTCATGCCCTCCAGATAGTCCACGATATGATCGGCAGGCCCGACTTCGGTGGGCAGGCTCGGCGGGATGTTGAGAAACAGCGGGTCCAGCCCCGCCAGCACCGCCCGGACCGTCTGGCGAAAGGCAGGCCGGTGCTGATGCCCGACAGCACTTTCGCACCAGACAACGATCCGCAGGCAGGACAGAAGCACCGCCGTACGCGTGGCGGCATCGTGGAATTCCGGCGTGCGGGCAAAGGTCTCAAGGGTCAGTTTCGCAACCGCGATGGCGTCGAAGCGGCGCTCGCCGGAGGTCGCCGTGATCTGTTGACGCATATAGCGGCGGAAATAGGTGAAACAGGGCGAAAAGGCGAAGGAAACGCTTTGCACGGCCGACAAAAGGCCGGTGTGAAAGAACGTGTCTTCGAAAAGATGACCATTCGGAAAGTGCAGACGCGCGTCGCGCAGAAACTCGGTGCGCACGACCTTGTTGGCCGATTGCGGCTCGATGCGCTGCATCAGTTGGCGCAGCGGGGTGAAACCGGGGTCTTGTCGCGTGACAAAACCCGAAGGGCAGGCGGATTCGATCTGAAAGAACACCGGATCATCGTAAAACCCGGTGAATTCATCGTGCAGCCCGGACAGCACGCCCCGGCACAGCACCAGATCCGGCGCATCGCGGTCAATGATCTCGACGATGCTGGAAAACGACCAGTTCGGCCGGACATCGTCCGAATCCAGAAAGCAGACATAATCGCCCCGGGCGTGATGGAGGGCTCTGTTGCGTGCACTTGACAGGCCATCATTCGCCTGACGGATAATCTGCAGGCGCGGGTCCTTGATGCTGGTCAGGACAGCCAAGGTGTCGTCAGCGGACCCGTCATCGACCACAATATACTGGAAATCCTCAAAGCTCTGACCGAGAACCGAATTGATGGCCGTAAGGACCGTGCTGCCGTCGTTATAAGTTGTTGTAATGCAGGTTAGTTTCGGCATACCGACACGTTCCTCGCGAGGCCCAGTTCAGGTCAGTTCAGGGCCAATAGGCGAAAATTCACGTTTGATCAACCGACATTGGGCTGCATCAATCAAGATAGTCGCATTCCCGGACTTCGGTTGCGTGCAGAAAAGCGCTGAAAACACCACTGTTCCTCCGCGCCATGCGCAAAGTCAGGCGTTTGCTTGCGGCCCGGCGTCCCGAACCTGCACCCGGTGGCGGTCTGCGCTGCCCCATTGCGCTTCGGGCTGCCTTCGTGCCATGGACGCACAACGCGCACACACGCGGCGCAGGAACGAAACGGACAGCCAGACCGATGGTCACTATCAAGCAAATCGCTTCCGCTGTCGGAGTATCCTCGGCGACGGTGTCGCGGGTGCTGAACTTCGATCAGACCCTGTCGGTGACCGCCCAGACCCGTCAGGCGATCATCGAGACGGCCGAAGCGTTGAATTATGCGACGCCGCGCAACCGCAACCGCATCCAGACCGATCAGGGCGCTGCAACCAAGGTGGCGCTGGTCCATTTCCTGCGTCCCGATCAGGAACTGGCCGATCCCTACTATGTGGCCCTCCGCCTTGGCATCGAAAGCCGCTGCGCTGCCCTCAAGATCGAGACGGTCAAGATCTACCACACCGACGAATTCCCCGACCCCAAGACCCTTCAGGCCACCTCCGGGGTCATCGCAATCGGCGTGCATGACCCCGACGAAGTTGCCTGGCTGAAACGCCACAGCCGATTCGTCGTCTTTGCCGATTTCGATCCCGACGACGACACCGCCGACTCGGTGCACAGCGACCGGACGCTCGCCATGCGCAAGCTGATCGGTGCCCTGACCGCGTCTGGCTACAAGCGCATCGGCTTTGTCGGCTGGTGGGACCATGCCCATGCCGGGGCAGACGAGAAATGGGAAGAGCGCGGCCTCGCCTATGTCAACTGGATGCGCGAGGCCGACAGTTTCGACCCCGGCATCTGCGCCTTTGACAGCAATACCGAGGAAAGCGGCTACAAGCTGACCAAACAGGTCCTGTCGCACAAGCGCCGGCCCGACGCCCTGATTGCCGGCAATGATAACATGGCCGTAGGGGCCTACCGTGCCATTCACGAGCTTGGTCTGAAAATCCCCGACGACATCGCCGTGGCCAGTTTCAACGACATCTCCGTCGCCCAGTTCCTCAATCCGCCGCTCTCCACCGTGCGCCTTCCCTCCGAGGAAATCGGCGAGACGGCCGTCGATCAGCTGATCGAACTCATCGCTGGCCGCGAAACCGCCAAGACGACCATCCTCGCCTCGCGGATGATCTGGCGCGGCAGCGCAAAGCGGCCAAAAGACGCCTGAATTGGCCGTAATAAATATTTACTGAATTTATTGCGGGAATGATTTTCCTGCGCTAGCCTTCCGCCACGAGGCTCAAAGAAACCGCCTCACATCTGGGAGGATGATATAATGATTCACGCCACGAAATGGCACCGCTCTCTGCTGGCTGCGGCGGGAGTAAACTTGCTTCTCGCCAGCACGGCCATGGCAACCGATGTCACCGTCTGGTGCTGGGCCCCCGAGTTCAATGGCGCGGCCATGAATGAAGCCATCGCCCGTTACACCGCCGGCCATCCCGACGTGAAGATCACGGTTGTCGATTTCAACAAGGCCGACCTTGAGCAAAAGCTGCAGACCCAGCTTGCCTCCGGTCAGATGGAGGGTCTTCCGGACATCGTCCTGATCGAAGATTATGGCGCCCAGAAGTATCTCTTGTCCTTCCCCGGTGCCTTTGAGCCGCTGACTGACAAGCTCGATTATTCGCAGTTCGCCCCCTACAAGGTCGCCCTCGCCACGGTTGACGGTCAGACCTATTCGCTGCCCTTCGACTCCGGTGCTTCGGGCCTCTTTTACCGCTCGGACCTCCTGGCCGAAGCTGGCTACAAGGCCGCCGATCTTGAGGACATCACCTGGGACCAGATGATCGAGATCGGCAAGGCCGTGAACGCCAAGACCGGCAAACCGATGTTCTCGATTGACCAGAATGACGCAGGCGCCATCCGCATCATGCTGCAATCGGCCGGGTCATGGTATTTCGATGCCGAAGGCAATGCCAACATCAAGGACAACCCGGTGTTCAAGGCCGCGCTGACCACCTGGGTCAAGATGCTTCAGACACCAGAGCTTTACAAACAGGTCTCCGGCTGGGGTGACTACACCGGCGCCTTCAACAACGGCGACGTCGCGGGTGTCTTTACTGGCGTCTGGATGACCGGCGGCATCAAGGGCAACAACATGTCCGGCAAATGGGCCGTGGCCCCGACGCCGCGTCTTGATCTCGAAGGTTCTACCCACTATTCCAACCTTGGCGGCTCCAGTTGGTATGTCCTGTCTTCGGCTCCGTCCAAAGATGCGGCCATCGACTTCCTGAAAACCGTGTGGGCGGGCGACGTCGATTTCTACCAGAAAATCCTGGTGGGGCAGGGCGCGTTCTCGTCCTATCTGCCGGCGCGTGACGGCGAGGCCTATATGGCGTCGGACGACTACTTCGGCGGTCAGGCTGTCTGGGCCAGCTTCTCGGATTGGCAGGCCAAGATCCCGGGCGTGAACTACGGCATCTTCACCAACGAGGCTGACGCCGCCGTGACCGCGCAACTTCCGGGCCTTGTTGCCGGTGGCTCGATCGACGATGCGATTGCCGCAATCGACGCGCAGGTTGCCCAGCAGATCCAGTAGGGCAACCCGGGCCGGTCTAGGCGTTCCGCGGTTCTGAAAAACCGCCGAAAGCAGCGTCCGGCCCGCAACAGAAATGCGCCGCGCTCCACAACATGGGACGCGGCGCAACTCGCCCGAATTGGGCTGGGACTTGGCAGCGGAGGCGGCATGGCATCGGGCGATTCCTCACGCGAGAACTGGTCGGGCTGGTCGTTTGTCGCACCTGCCCTCGTGCTATTGGGCCTGTTTCAGGTCTATCCGATCTTCTGGTCGCTCTGGATGAGCTTTCAGACCGGCAAGGGCATGAACCTGAAATTCGGCGGTTTTGCCAACATCTACCGCCTGACGCAGGACCCGGTGTTCCAACGCGCGCTCAGCAACACCATCGTCTTTCTGATCGTGCAAGTGCCGATCATGATCATTCTGGCCCTGCTGTTCGCCGTGGCACTGAACAACCCGCGCCTGCGCGGTCGCGCCATCCTGCGAACCGCGATCTTTCTGCCCTGCGTGACGTCGCTGGTGGCCTATTCGGTCCTCTTCAAGTCGATGTTCGCCGTGGATGGCATCGTGAATGACACGCTGCTGTTCCTGCACATCATCCGACAGCCAATCGGCTGGCTCCTCGACCCGTTCTGGGCCAAGGTCCTCATCATCTCGGCGATCACCTGGCGATGGACCGGCTACAACATGGTCTTCTACCTTGCCGCGCTGCAGAACATCGACCCGTCGATCTATGAGGCGGCAAAGACTGATGGTGTGCCGGCATGGGCGCGGTTCACCCGCATCACCGTGCCGATGCTGAAACCGGTGATCCTGTTCACCACGGTCCTGTCCACCATCGGGACATTGCAGCTCTTTGACGAGGTCAACCTGATCACCCAAGGCAATCCGGCCGACAGCACGTTGACCCTGTCGCTCTATATCTACAACCTCGTCTTCAAGTTCATGCCGTCCTACGGCTATGCGGCAACCGTATCCTGGCTGATCGTCATCATGGTCGGCGTGCTGTCCTGGATTCAGTTCCAGGTCGCGAAGGAGCGTTAGGATGCGCAATCCCGTCTCCCTCGCCATCAGCATTCTGGCTCAGGCCGGGCTTTGGCTCGCGGCGTTCATCTCGGTCTTTCCGTTCTACTGGATGATCGCCGGGGCCACCAATACCGCCAATGAAATCACCGGCGGCAAGGCCACCCTTGGCACCCATCTGGGCGAGAACATCACCAAGTTCTTCACCCTGGTCGATGTGCCGCGGGTTTTTGCCAATTCGTTCTTCGTGGCGATTGCGGGCACCCTGCTGACCCTGATTGTCGCCTCGATGGCGGGCTACGGATTTGAGATATTCCGCTCCCGCACCCGGGACCGCATCTTTGGCGGACTGCTCCTGATGCTGTCCGTGCCCTTTGCGGCGCTGATGGTGCCGCTGTTCGTCATGTTTTCGCGGGCGGGGCTGACCAACACCTATACGGCAATCCTGCTGCCCGGGATCGCCGCCATCTTCATGATCTTCTACTTCCGCCAGAACACCAAGGCCTTCCCGCATGAGCTGCGCGACGCGGCGCGGATCGACGGGCTCAAGGAGTGGCAGATCTTCCTCTACATCTACATGCCTGTCATGCGCTCGACCTATGCCGCCGCGATGATCATCGTGTTCATGACGAACTGGAACTCCTATGTCTGGCCGCTCATCGTGATCCAGACCAATGAGATGAAGACCATCGTGCTGGTCGTGGCATCGCTCGCCTCTGCCTATACCCCCGACTATGGCTTGATCATGGTCGCCAACGTCCTCGCCACCCTTCCAACCATCCTGGTGTTCTTCCTGCTCCAGCGCCGCTTTGTCGAAGGCATGCTGGGGTCCGTCAAATAAGGCAAATACATGCGCATGACCGACTTCAACGACGGCTGGCTTTTCGAGGGCCGCGATACGGTGCGTTTGCCGCACAACGCGGTCGATCTGCCGTTTTCCTATTTTGACGAAAAGGTTTACCAGCGGACGTTCACCTATGAAAAGACCTTTGACGCAGACCCGGAATGGACCGGAAGCGAGGTTTCGGTGGTGTTCGACGGGGCGATGGCCAATGCGCAGGTCAGCCTGAACGGCGCACTCCTTGCCCGCCACAAGGACGGCTATACCCCGTTCGAGGCCCGCCTGACCGGCCTTCTGAAGCCAAAGGGCAACCGGCTGAAAGTGGTCGTCGACGGCGCCGAGAACCCCGAGATCCCGCCCTTTGGCGGCGCCATCGACTATCTGACCTATGCCGGCATCTACCGCGAAGTCTGGATCAGGGTCACCGCTCCCGTCGCCATCGGCCTGACCAAGAT
>JANMCI010000009.1:0-4888 GCA_031361245.1 Rhodobacterales bacterium | reverse complement strand
CTTGAAAATTCATGCAGAACGTTGTCGATCTGCACGCTGGTGATCGCGGCGCCCTGCAACGACGACAACAGAACGCGGCGCAAGGCGTTGCCCAGCGTCAGGCCGAAGCCGCGCTCCAGCGGTTCGGCAACCAGGGTCGCACTGCGGTGCGCATCAGCCCCGGCCTTGACGCCGAGTTGTTGCGGCTTGATCAGTTCCAGCCAATTCTTGTGGATCATGCTTTCGCCTCCATACTTGTCTGCTGTCCATGTCCTAAAAACAGCGGACGCCCGAGGGTCATACTTTCTTTGCAACTCAGCCGGCAAAACAGCGCCGCACTTTCCCTGATCTGCATATGGTGAATCAACGACATCGGGCTGCGCCAAAGCACAGCCCGACCAATTCGAATGGCGTCAGACGCGGCGACGCTTCGGCGGACGGCAGCCGTTGTGGGCAAGCGGCGTCACATCACGGATCGAGGTGATGTTCAGGCCGGTCGCAGCCAAAGCCCGCAGCGCGGACTCACGGCCCGACCCGGGACCCTGCACTTCAACCTCAACGGTTTTCATGCCATGTTCCTGCGCCTTTTTGGCAGCGTCTTCAGCAGCCATCTGGGCCGCGTAAGGCGTCGATTTGCGCGAACCTTTGAAACCCATCGTGCCAGCGGACGACCACGAAATGGCGTTGCCCTGCACGTCGGAAATCAGGATCTTGGTGTTGTTGAACGAAGAATTGACGTGCGCAACGCCAGCGGCGATGTTCTTGCGCTCTTTCTTCTTGGTGCGGGCGGTTTTGGTATCGCGTGCCATGATGTCCGCTCCTTATTTCTTCTTGCCGGCAATGGCCTTTGCGGGGCCTTTGCGGGTGCGAGCGTTGGTATGGGTGCGCTGACCGCGGACCGGCAGGCCCTTGCGGTGACGCAGGCCCCGGTAGCAGCCAAGGTCCATCAGACGCTTGATGTTCATCGAGGTTTCGCGGCGCAGGTCGCCCTCAACCGTGAAATTTGCATCGATGAATTCGCGGATCGCCAGAACCTCGGCGTCGGTCAACTGATTGACGCGGCGGGCGCGATCAATCTTGTTGGCTTCGCAGATTTTCTCGGCAATGTCAGCGCCGATGCCGTGAATATACTGAAGAGCAATGGGAACCCGCTTTGCAGTCGGGATGTTAACGCCAGCAATACGTGCCAAACGCGTTTTCCTTTTTGTTGCGGCTCCGTGATGCCAGAGCCTTTTTTCACAACCCGGCGGGGCAAGACCCCATCGGAAACGATTACCCGCCGCGAAGTGATTCCGCAGCGGGACGCCGTCCTGTATGGGCTTTTCGGGATACCGTCAAGGCCGCAGGACAGGAATTCACGTCCTGTCAAGAACTTTCGCAACGGCCGCTGCAACAACGTCCATTTCCGCCAGCCCATCGACCGAGGCAAGCTTACCCTTGGCATAGTAATAGCCGATCAGCGGCGAGGTTTTCTTGTAATATTCCATCAGCCGCACTTTCAGCGCGTCCTCGTTGTCATCGGCCCGGCGCTTGAGATTGGTCGAGCCGCAATTGTCGCATATCCCCGGCTTTGCCGTCGGGCGGGTCGCATCGTGATAGACCTCGCCGCAATTGCCGCAGGTATAGCGGCCCGTGATGCGCGCCACCAAAGCCGCATCATCGACCTGCATCTCGACCACGTGGCCAAGGGTCTGGCCCTTGGACTTCAGCAGCTCAACTAAAGCATCGGCTTGTTTCAGGGTCCTGGGAAAGCCGTCAAAGATAAAGCCGCCCGGTGCAGGGTGGTCCAGCTTCTCGGCGATCAGGCCGATCACGATCTCGTCCGTCACCAGATCGCCACGGTCCATGACTTCGGCCACGCGCTTGCCCATCTCGGTGCCCGAGGTGCGGGCCTCGCGCAGCATGTCGCCGGTGCTCAGTTGGACCATCTGCCGTTCGTCCACCAGCCGCTTGGCCTGCGTTCCCTTGCCGGCACCCGGCGGGCCGAGAAGTATGATATTGACCATCTGGCCCCCCATTTCCGTTGATCAGCCGCCCGTTCTTCCGTCGCAGTCGGGCTTCGGCCGCAGCCGGGGGTCTATCGCCCCCGCTGATGCGGCGCGATGTGGTCTAGCGCCGCGCCGGTGCTTTTGCGGCACCCGTGCGTTTCTTGCCACGCAGTTGCGACCGCTCGATCAGACCCTCGTATTGGTGGGCGAGCATGTGCGACTGGATCTGGTTGATCGTGTCCATCGTCACCGACACCACGATCAGCACCGAGGTGCCGCCGAAGTAGAAGGGAATGGAGAACTGGCTGATCAGGATCTCGGGCAGGAAGCAGACAAGCGCCAGATAGCCCGATCCCAGAACCAGAATGCGGGTCACCACATAGTCGAGGTAATCCTGCGTCTTCTTGCCGGGACGGATGCCGGGAATGAAGCCGTTCTGGTTCTTGAGGTTCTCGGCCACGTCATCGGTCTTGAACGACACGTTGGCGGTGTAGAAATAGGCAAAGAACACGATCAGCGCGCCCTGCAGCAACAGATACAGCGGCTGGCCGTGGCCCATATAGGCCAGAATGGTCGCCATGATCGGGCTGGTCTGCGCGCTGGAGAACGTCGCCAGCGTCGAGGGCAACAGCAAAAGCGACGAGGCAAAGATCGCCGGGATCACGCCCGCCGGGTTGACCTTGATCGGCAGATGCGACGAGCCGCCATCATAGACCTTCATGCCAACCTGACGGCGGGGGTACTGGATGTGGATCTTGCGCAGCGCCCGTTCCATGAACACGACAAAGGCGATGACCGCGACGACCAGCAGCAGCGCGCCGATGATGATGTAGGGCGAGGTGGCGCCGGTACGGCCCTGGCTCAGGAACTTGGCCAAAGCGGCCGGGATTTCCGCCACAATGCCGGTGAAGATGATCAGCGAGACACCGTTGACGATGCCGCGCGCGGTGATCTGTTCGCCCAGCCACATCAGGAACATGGTGCCGCCGACAAGGGTGATCACGCAGCTGAGCTTGAAAAACAGCGTGGGGTCAGAGGCAAGACCCCCGGCCACGATCGACGCCGCAATCGCCCAGCCCTGAAACGCCGCAAGGCCTACCGTGGCATAGCGGGTGTACTGGTTGATCTTCTTGCGACCCTGATCGCCCTCTTTCTTCAACTGCTCCAGCGCCGGGATCATCGAGGACAGAAGCTGCACGATGATCGAGGCAGAGATGTAGGGCATGACACCAAGGGCAAAGATGCCCATGCGGCTGATCGCCCCGCCGGTGAACATGCTCAGCATGCCGCTGAGGCCGGACCCTGCCCCGTCCATGAAGTTGCGCAGCGCCGTGCCGTCGATGCCGGGCACCGGGATATAGGTGCCGACGCGGTAAACGATGAGCAGAAGGACCGTGTACAGGATGCGCTGTCTGAGGTCGGTCGCCTTGCCAAGCGCCCCCCAGGACAGGTTCGCGGCCATTTGTTCGGCGGCTGATGCCATAGTGAGACGCCCCTAAGATCATTGGAAAACGCCGCCGTCCCGGTCTTCCGGTCGGCGGCGAAGGAAAACTTGGGTTGATGTAAGCCGTCCTGTGGGCGGCTACAATACCTTACGCGGTTTTCCGCACCGACTTGCCATGCGGTTCCAGCACCGGAGCCACGGTCAGCGTGCCGCCAGCCGCAGCAACGGCCTCAACCGCCGCCGCCGACGCGCCCGAGACGCTCAGCTTGACCGCCGACTTGATCTCGCCCTTGTTCAGGATGCGGATGCCGTCGCGCTTGTGGCCGGTCAGGCCAGCCTCGACCAGCATGTCTTCGGTGATCTCGGCCTTGATGTCGAGTTTGCCCAGCCCGACGAATTTCTCGATCAGGCCCAGGTTGATGACGGCATATCGCTTCTGGTTGGGCTTGGAAAAGCCGCGCTTCGGCAGGCGACGGTAAAGCGGCATCTGACCGCCTTCATAGCCGCCAATGGCAACGCCCGAACGGGATTTCTGACCCTTGATACCACGGCCAGCCGTCTTGCCCTTGCCCGAACCGGGACCACGGGCCACACGCTTTTGCTTTTTGGTTGCACCGGGATTGTCGTGCAGTTCATTCAGTTTCATGTCGCAAACTCCTATGCCGGAACTGTCTGGGCTGCGACGGCCCGGACAAACACGGCGATGATGATTCTGTGGCGATAGGTCGGCCACCGGGGGCGTATATTTCCAAGTTGATGTTGGAACAAGGAGAAAACTTATCAGTCATGCTGACCTTGCCAAAGAACGGACAATGTCACTGTGCCCATGCTTTCCTCAACTCAACCCAACAAAGGTTAAGGTAAGCAGTCGCCTCCGACGCAAGATCGACAGGCTTTTCGCTCTCGATTGCCCGGCCCATCAGCGACTTTGGAACTGGAACCACAATCTTTTTGTCTTCGTTCATGACTGGCTTCAACACAACGTGCGCCGGAACCTCATATATCGGCACCCTTGGTTGACCTTCCAATGACGCCACTTTGCCTGCACTAGTTTCAAGACGAAAATCACCCATCGGGCGGCCATTTACAAAGTTTCCAACAAAACTAAATGAGCCGTTGCCTTCTACCGCAATGGAGGTCCCACCTACAACAACAGCTGGCGAACGAAATTCTGCGAATGCCTCCAACCCGTGCTCAACTGTGTTTCGTGCTACTCGCAAGAACAAAAGACCGGGATCATCTTTATTAGACGCATTTTTCAATCGATGGGACCAAACACGCGAACCCGGATCATCTGAACTGAACGAAATCAATCTTCCGATAGCTCGAGAAAAACTTGCGAGAAATGCCTCCCAAGAGTTTCTCAATTCGCTGGCAGAAGTTGCGGAGATCATCTTCGCAAGATCTGCTTCTACATTGGCCAAGTAGTGATCTACTTCGTCAACTCTTACTTTCAAGTCGGATGTCACGCCTCACC
>JANMCI010000561.1:0-2993 GCA_031361245.1 Rhodobacterales bacterium | reverse complement strand
CCGGGGTTCACCCACCTGAAATGGGGGGACCATGATGCGCTCAGGGCTGCCGTCACGCTGCACACCTGTGCGGTGATCATCGAGCCCATTCAGGGCGAGGGCGGCATCCGCGTGGTGCCCGATCAGTGCCTCAAGGGGCTGCGGGATATTTGCGACGAAACCGGCACGCTGCTGATCTTCGACGAGGTCCAGTGCGGCATGGGGCGCACGGGGCGGCTTTTTGCGCATGAATGGTCAGGGGTCACGCCCGATATCATGATGGTGGCCAAGGGCATCGGCGGTGGCTTTCCCCTGGGCGCGGTGCTCGCCACCGAAGACGCGGCCAGCGGGATGGTCGCGGGCAGCCATGGCTCGACCTATGGCGGCAACCCCCTGGCCTGTGCGGTCGGCGCCAAGGTGGTCGAGATCATCACCGCGCCGGGATTTCTGGACGAGGTTTCCGCCAAGGGTGCGCGGTTCCGTCAGGGGCTGGAGGGGCTTGTCGCCGCCCATCCGGCCGTGTTCGAGGCGGTGCGCGGGCAGGGCCTGATCCTGGGGCTGAAATGCAAGGCGACCAATACGGACGTGGTCAAGGCGGGTTACGCCGAACATCTGCTGACCGTGCCCGCGGCCGACAACGTGATCCGCCTGCTGCCCGCCCTGAACATCCCCGACGCCGATATCACCGAGGCGCTGGCCCGGCTGGACCGCGCGACAACGGCGGTGGAAAATGCCCCCGTGACGCTGCCTCTTCGGTCTTGATCCCGCCTATATTATCCGTCCCCAAATATACCGGGGTTCCGGGGGCTGGCCCCCGCTCCTCCTCCACCAAGAGAACCTGATGAAACACTTTCTTGATATCCACAAGACCGACGCCGCCGACCTGCGGGCCATGATCAATTCGGCCAAGGCGATGAAATCCGCCCGCAACGGCCGCCCCAAGGGCGAGCCCGACGACGTGCAGCCGCTGGCCGGGCGCATGGTGGCGCTGATCTTCGAGAAACCCTCGACCCGGACCCGCGTCAGCTTTGACGTCGGCGTGCGTCAGATGGGCGGGCAGACCATGGTGCTGTCGGGCAAGGAAATGCAGCTTGGCCATGGCGAGACCATCGCCGATACCGCCCGTGTCCTGTCGCGCTATGTCGACCTGATCATGATCCGCACCTTCGAAGAGGCGACCCTCCTCGAGATGGCCGAGCACGCCACCGTCCCGGTCATCAACGGGCTGACCAACCGCACCCATCCCTGCCAGATCATGGCCGACGTGATGACCTACGAAGAACACCGCGGCCCGATCACCGGGCGCCGCGTGGTCTGGGCGGGGGACGGCAACAATGTCTGCGCCAGCTTCCTGCATGCCGCCGGTCAGTTCGGCTTCGATTTCACCTTCACCGGCCCTGAACCCCTTGACCCCGAAGACAAATTTGTCGGTTTTGCCCGCGAAAAGGGCAGCAAGGTCATCATCGAGCGCGACCCCGCCCTCGCCGTTGCCGGGGCCGATCTGGTGGTCACCGACACCTGGGTTTCGATGCACGACCCCGAAAGCGCCAAAGAGCGGCGGCACAACCAGCTCAGCCCCTATCAGGTCAACGACGCCCTGATGGCCCGCGCCCATCCCGACGCTCTGTTCATGCATTGCCTGCCCGCGCACCGCAATGACGAGGTCACCAGCGCCGTGATGGACGGCGTCCATTCGGTGGTGTTCGACGAGGCCGAGAACCGCCTCCACGCGCAAAAGGCGGTCATGCGCTGGTGTCTGGGGCTCTAGGCCAGCCCCGTCACCGCCATTCGGCCAGCCGGGACAGCGCGCCCCGCCGCAACAGTGCGGCATCGACATCGACGGCAATGAACCCGGCGCCAGCGTCCGCCGCCTCGCGCAACGTTGCCTGATCCAGCGACAGAAAGCCCGCCGGCAGGCCCGCAGCCCGGATGCGGCGGATCGCGTCCATCACGGCGGCCTTCACGGCTGGATGCCCGGGCTCGCCCGGATGGCCCATCGACGCCGCCAGATCCGCCGGGCCGACAAAGATGCCGTCCACGCCCTCAACCGCCGCAATCGCCTCGATCTGCCGCAGCGCCTCGGCGGTCTCGACCTGCACCAGCAGACAGATCTCCTCATGCGCGCGCTTGGTATAGTCGGCGATCGCGCCATAGCCGGTCGCCCGCGTCATTCCGGCAACCCCGCGCATCCCCGCCGGAGGATAGCGCACGGCAGCCACGGCAGCCCGCGCCTCGTCGGCGTTCTGGACATAGGGGATCAGCAGCGTCTGCACCCCCAGATCCAGCAGCTTCTTGATCTCGACCGGATTGTTCCAGCCCGGCCTGACAATCGTCGTGACCTTGTAAGCGGCCGCCGCCTGCATCAGCGGCAGGGTCTCGACCGCGCCCATGGCCGAATGTTCGGTGTCCAGCAGGATCCAGTCATAGCCGCAGCCGGCCAGCATCTCGACCACCCCGCTGTCGGGGATGGTGATCCACAGGCCAATCTGACGCCGCCCGTCTTTCAGTGCGGCCTTCAAGGCGTTCTTGGGCAGGTCCATCCGGGTCGTTCCTTGTGTGTCTTGCCCCGCCACCTTACCCAATCGCTGGCCAAGGCCAAGGGGCCGGGCCGGGGCGGCCGCACTTGTTTTTGGCGTTTCGGGCCGCGCGCCACCCTGATAGTCAGAGGCACGCATCAAGGACCTGCCGGACATGACACTCAGCTGTTTCAAATCCTACGACATTCGCGGCCGCCTTGGCCCGGAACTGAACGAAGCGGTGGCCACCCTGATCGGGCGGGCCTTCGGTCAGGTGATGGGGGCGGGCCGCGTGGTGCTGGGGCGCGACTGCCGCGCCTCGTCGGCAGCGCTGGCTGCGGCGGTGTCGATCGGCCTGCGCGAGGCCGGGGTCGATGTCCTTGACCTTGGCCTTTGCGGCACCGAAGAGGTCTATTTCGCCACCGCCCATCTGGGGGCCGATGGCGGGATCGAGGTGACGGCCTCGCACAATCCCATGGATTACAACGGGATGAAGCT
>JANMCI010000545.1:0-2475 GCA_031361245.1 Rhodobacterales bacterium | reverse complement strand
TCCTCCGAGATGACCGCCAAATGGCAGGCTGAACGTGCCGCTCTGGAGGTGTCGCGCGATCTGAAGGAGCAGCTTGAGCGCGTCCGTGCCGAACTGGATCAAGTCAAGCGCGACGGCAACCTGGGTCGGGCGGGCGAGCTTTCTTACGGCATCATTCCCGGGCTGGAAAAGAAACTGGCCGACGCTGGGGCCCGCGAAGGTGAGGCTTTGGTCTCCGAAGCCGTCGGGCCCGAACAGATCGCCGAGGTAGTAGAGCGCTGGACCGGCATCCCGACCTCCAAGATGCTGGAGGGCGAGCGCGAAAAGCTTCTGAAGATGGAAGACGAGCTTGGCAAGCGCGTCGTCGGTCAGCATACCGCGGTTCTGGCGGTGTCCAACGCCGTTCGCCGTGCCCGTGCGGGCCTGAATGACGAGGGGCGGCCTTTGGGCAGCTTCCTGTTCCTTGGCCCGACGGGCGTGGGCAAGACCGAGCTGACCAAGGCGCTGGCGGCCTATCTCTTTGATGACGACTCGGCGATGGTGCGCATCGACATGTCCGAATTCATGGAAAAACATGCCGTTGCCCGTCTGATCGGCGCTCCGCCCGGCTATGTCGGCTATGAAGAAGGTGGTGTGCTGACCGAAGCCGTCCGCCGCCGACCCTATCAGGTCGTGCTGTTTGACGAGGTCGAAAAGGCGCATCCGGATGTGTTCAACGTGCTGTTGCAGGTTCTTGACGATGGTGTGCTGACCGACGGTCACGGCCGAACCGTGGATTTCAAGCAGACCCTGATCATCCTGACCTCTAACCTCGGGGCCTATGCGCTCAGCCAGTTGCCGGACGGTGCCGACCCGACCCGTGCCCGCGAAGAAGTGATGGAGGCGGTGCGCGGTCATTTCCGGCCCGAGTTCCTGAACCGGCTGGACGAGACGATCATCTTTGATCGGCTGGGCCGCAACGATATGGGCGCCATTGTTGAAATTCAGCTGCGCAGCCTCGAAAAGCGGCTCGAGGGCCGCAAGATCGTGCTGGAGCTTGATCCAGCCGCCAAGGCATGGCTGGCCGACGAGGGCTATGATCCCGTCTATGGCGCGCGTCCGTTGAAGCGGGTGATCCAGCGCCATCTTCAGGACCAGTTGGCCCAGATGATCCTCGCCGGCGACATCCTGGACGGCGCGACCGTCAAGATCAGCGCCGGGGCGGATGGTCTGATCGTGGGTGACCGGGTGCTCGCCACAAGGCGCGAAAGACCGGTTGCAGCGGTGGTGCACTAAAGAGTGTCTGGTTTAGACGGAATCGAAAACCGCTGCCTCTCGCCAAAGCTCGAACGCGTTTTTCGATGAGGATGTTTCCGTGTAAACCAGACAAGCACTAGAACAGACAGGAGGCGGGCCGTGGCCCGCCTCCTTGGGTCAGCGGCGCGACAGGCGTCGGCTCAGCATTCCCAGATGCCGTCGCGCGGCCTCGGCCAAGGGCAGTTCACCCTTGAGAATCCGCGCCACGGCGGCATCGTCAGTATCGGCGCGGAACGAAGTGCGCGGGCGCAGAAATGCGTGATCCGACATCCGGCCCCGGTCGCTGGACCAAGCCACCTTATAGCCCGACGCCCGGATTGCGGCCAGAACGCGGGCGTTGTAGCTGCCGAAAGGGATCGAGAAATCGGTCACTGCGCGGCCCAGAACTGCCTCGAGCTGCGCCTTGGACCGGCGCAATTCCTGGCTCAGTTCCTTGGGCGTAACGCGGCGTAGGTTGCGGTGATGAATGCCGTGACTTCCGACCGACATCCCCATCGAGACCAATGCCCGCAGATCGCTGGACGACAGCGACCCCGCCTGATCCAGCCGCCCGGTCAGCGCAAAGACATCCGCCGTCAGACCCCGCTCCAGCAACCTTGGCACGGCGATTTCCATGTCCGAGGCATTGCCGTCGTCAAAACTGATCCGGACCCGGCTTGGGTCGGGCAAAGCGGCGATGCTGTCCAGAATCATCTCGAACCGTTCGATAGTGACCCAATAGGGTGCCTCGCCCTCCTCCAAGGTGCGGCCGGGGGTGCCCAAGCCATGAAAGATCACGCCAACCTGCGCCGCCATCAGTGTCCGCTCCGCGATTTCCGCCAAGCGCGCAAATCTTCCAGCATATGGATGACCTTCGGAAGCATTCCGGAGGGGGACGCTTCAAAGGGTCCAGCCCCTTCGACATAGGCGGCCCCGATCCGCTCCTTGTATCCCCCCACTTCCGGATTGGCATCGAAGTCGACACCTCCCAGATCCATCCAGGTCAGACCAAGTTCGATGCAACGCAGGATCATGGCCCAGGTCAGCTGATAGCCGGCGCGGACCGGTCGCCCCGCCACATTGGTGGCGCCAAAAAGGTAATTCGCGTTCTGCCCGGTCACAACCAGCATTCCGGCCCCAAGGTCCACGCCGTCCTTGCTGACCACAAACGTCTCCAACCTGTAGTCCTCGGCCATGCAGGAGCGATGAAACTCCGTCGAG
>JANMCI010000449.1:0-5539 GCA_031361245.1 Rhodobacterales bacterium | reverse complement strand
GCGCGGCTGCTCATCTCGGCATCGCCAAGGGTGATGACTTCGAGGCCATCGGAGATTTCCTGCCAGGCGGTCTTGTTGGGGTCGAGGGCGTCACGCGACTGATCGACGTAGGAAAGCTGCACGGTGTTGCCGAGGGTGATGGTGCCTTCGTCGGGGGCCTCTTGCCCGGTGATCATGCGGAAGAGGGTGGTTTTGCCTGCGCCGTTGGGGCCGATGATGCCAACGATGGCGCCGGGGGGGATGGTGAAGGAGAGGTTCTCGATCAGCAGGCGGTCGCCCATGTGCTTTTTCAGGCCCTCGACCTCGATCACCTTGCCGCCGAGGCGTTCGCCGTTGGGGATGATGATTTGCGCGCCGGAGATGCGTTCGCGGACGGATTTCCCGGCCATCTCGTTATACTTGTTGATACGCGCCTTCTGCTTGGCCTGACGGGCCTTGGCGCCGGCGCGGATCCATTCCAGTTCTTTCTCCATGACCTTCTGGCGCGACTTGTCCTCGCGGGCTTCCTGAATCAGGCGCTTGGCCTTTTGCTCCAGCCAGGCGGTGTAGTTGCCCTCGTAGGGGATGCCGCGGCCGCGGTCGAGTTCGAGAATCCAGCCGGTGATGTCGTCGAGGAAATAGCGGTCGTGGGTGACGATCAGGATGGTGCCGGTGTATTCGATGAGGTGCTTTTGCAGCCAGGCGATGCTTTCGGCGTCAAGGTGGTTGGTGGGTTCGTCGAGGAGCAGCATTTCGGGCGCTTCGAGCAGCAGCTGGCAGAGGGCGACGCGGCGGCGTTCGCCACCGGACAGGGTTTCGACATTGGCGTCATCGGGGGGGCAGCGCAGGGCCTCCATCGCGACATCGACCTGGCTGTCGAGGTCCCACAGGTTGGCGGCGTCGATCTGGTCTTGCAGGTTGGCCATCTCGTCGGCGGTCTCATCCGAGTAGTTCATGGCCAGTTCGTTGTAGCGGTTCAGGATGGCGGTTTTCTTGTAGAGGCCGAGCATGACGTTGCCGCGCACGTCGAGGGTCGCATCAAGCTGGGGTTCCTGGGCGAGGTAGCCGACCTTGACGCCCTTGGCGGCCCAAGCCTCGCCCTGAAAATCGGTGTCCATCCCGGCCATGATCCTGAGCAGGGTGGATTTGCCGGAGCCGTTCACGCCGACCACGCCGATCTTAACCCCGGGCAGGAAGTTCAGCTTGATGTTCTCGAAGCACTTCTTGCCGCCGGGATAGGTCTTGGAGACGTTGTCCATGTGGTAGACGTATTGATAGGCGGCCATGTGGGATGCTCCGGGAAGAAGGGTTGAGCGTCGTTTAAGGGAAAGGCGGGGTTTGGGCAACGGGCAAAGCGGCGGGCGGCATGGGGCGGTGATTGGCGGAAACGGGCCTGTCCGCGGGAATGTCGTCTTTGACGACATCGCGTTTTTACAAGCTATTTCATATGGTTGCCTGTTTCCATTAACCAGATTGAAAGCATTTGTCCGACGACAGGAGGCCGCCCTGGGCCGCAGGATGCGGCGGGCGCTGCTGTCAGGGTGGCAGGCCCGGTCAGAGGTCTTTGGCGAACCAATGGGTCGAGGGGAAGCCGGAATAGGGGGGGATCGGGTGCCAGCCGGTCTTTTGGTAAAGCGAGATCGCCTGTAACAGGACCTGATTGGTGTCGAGGCAGAGGCGGGTGAGGCCGAGGGCGCGGGCGTGATCCTCGACCGCGAGCATGAGGCGGCGGGCGAGGCCGCGGCCGCGGGCCTGTGGTGCGACCCAGAGGCGCTTGACCTCGCCAAGGCCGGACGACAGCGTGCGGAGCGAGACGCAGCCCAGCGGCATGGTGTCGGACCACGCGACAAGGAACGCGCCGTGGGGCGGGCGGTAGGCGTCGGCCTTGGGGTCCGGCAGGGGAAAGAGGTCGGACGTGGCGCCGGCGATCTTGTCGCACAGGATCTGGAAATAGGCGCCAAGGCACCACAGGGCGGCGGGATCGTCGGGGTCGGTGGGGGCGATGGTCACCGGCGAGAGGGTGGTGGCGATGAGGTCCATGGCATCCAGCAGCGGCGAGCGGTCGGCGGCGGCGGACAGGATGCGGGCGGCGCGGTCGTCGTTCAGGCGGTCATAGATCGAAACCTCGGCCCGGCCCTTGGTGGTCAGGTGGGCGGTGCGGCGGCGGCCGTCGGCGGCGTGGCGGGTGAGGGTGATCAGGCCCTCGGCCTCCAATCCGCGCAGGATGCGGGAAAAGAGGCCGGAGTCGAGGTCCAGATCGGCGCGGATGGCGGCGATGTCGCCGTTGAGCCGCGGGATCTGCCACAGCACGCGGGCGACGCCGAGCGGGCGGCCCCGGCCAAGGAAGGAGGCGTCCAGCGCCCCGCTTTCGCGCGTGACGGCGCGGTTGAAGCGGCGGATGCGGGCGATGGGATCGAGCGGCATGATCACTGACTTTAGTCAGATAACCGCAAGGGGTCAAGCGTGGCGGCGGTGATCCTGCGGAGCGGCGTTCCGCCGCGCGGTTTTCTTCTCGCCTCTGGCGCGGGGCGCCAACCGGCTCGGCGTTACTTGCGCGCGGTGCTGGCGACGCCGAGATAGGCCTCGGCCAGGGGTATGGCGAAGGCACCGGCGCGGCCCTGTCCGGCCTTGGCCCACCAGGTGGCGTAGCCTTCGGCGAAAGCGGGGCCGGGTTGGGTGACATGTTCGGTCAGGGTGAGGGTGGAGGCGCGGAAGGCTTCGGCCTCGATCGGCAGGTGGGCGATGGTCGGCCAGCCGGCGTCGCGGGCGGCGAGGGCGGGGGTGACGGAGAGCGAGATGACGCGGGTGGCGCTGGGCGGGGTGGTGGGTTTGGTGAGGGTGTCGATGCGGCCCACGACGCAGAGGAGCGGCGGGGCGGCGCCGAGGGGCGGGCAGATCCAGACCTGGCCGGGGGTGATGTCATCCATGGGGGGAATGTGGCGCGGCGCGGGTGGGATGGCAAGGTGGGTTTGACCGGGGGGAGGGGTCGCGTTTCCGGCGCGACGCAGGGGAGAGCGGGATGCGGGTCTGGTGGGCGGTTATGCTGGTCAATTGGGCCGGGGCGGGGTGAACCGAGGATGTGACCCAGCGGAAGGACGGGAACACGGCCCATGTCACGACGCCGGGCAATCTGGCACCGACGCAGGACCCGGGGTGCATCGGGATGGACGAAGCCGGAGCGGGTCTGGCGCCGCCGGATCTGTTCCTGAGGGTGATCCATTGCCTGAAGAAGGCCCGGGCAGCAGATGCGGCGGACCTTTATGTCCTGATGGTCGCCCGGGCGCGTTTCGATGCGTTGCGGGTGACCGACACATCAGCGCATCAGGCGGGGTCGGTGCTGGTGCTGCAACTGCGCAACTCGGTTCTGCGGCAGGATCTGCAGGCATTGCAGGACAGGCTGACGGCTTTGGCAAGCCGGGCATGGCCAGTTGGGCGGCGTTTTGTGGCAGGCTGCGGGCGACGGGCGTTCCGGGGCACGATCCGGGTTACATGATCGCACATGGGATGGGTGCCTTGCCGGGTCAAAGGGCGGACCCCGTTGTGAGCGGTTTCGATGCGGCCGCGGCATGGCGGACGATGCTTTCTGCCGATCTGGATTGTCCGGCCCTCTGACCGTTGACAATCGCCTTGTGCCTCCGTGACATGGCCGGGAGACGGAGGGTCGCGGATTTGCAGGGATTTCCAAAGGCGCAGCGCGGCATGGTCGTGGGGCTGTTGGGCGGGTCGTTCGACCCGGCACACGAGGGCCATGCCCATATCACCCGCGAGGCGATGAAGCGGCTGGGGCTGGACCGGGTGTGGTGGCTGGTGTCGCCGGGCAACCCCTTGAAGGCACGCCAGCCGGCGCCGATGGCCGACCGGCTGGCGCGGGCGCGGGCGGTGCTGGGCCCGGACCCAAGGGTGGTGGTCAGCGATCTGGAGGGGCGGCTGGGCACGCGGGCGACGGTTGACACGCTGCGGCGGTTGCAGGCGCTGTATCCGGGGGTGCGCTTTGTCTGGCTGATGGGGGCGGACAATCTGGTGCAGTTTCATCGCTGGAGCCGGTGGCGCGAGATTCTGGAGCGGGTGCCGGTGGCGGTGCTGGCGCGGCCGGGTGCCGGTCTGGCGGCGCGGCTGTCGGTGACGGCGCGGGCTTACCGCGGGGCGGAGGTGGCGCGGGCGGAGCGGCTGGCGGGGCAGCGCCTGCCAGCGTGGTGTTTTGTGAACCTGCCGCTGAATGACGCGTCCTCGACCGCGATCCGGGCGCGCGGGGAGTGGCGGGCGCGCCGGCTGGTGCCGGCCCGGCAGGACTGAGGCGGGCGCGGGTGGGGATGCGACCGATCCGCCGAGCGGGCGCGGGGGGCGTTGCCTTGACCGCGACAAGGGATGTATTTGCAGGGAGACTTGAAAGGTTTTCGGTATGGGTTTCACACGGCGCAGCGTACTGGCAGGGTTGATGGCGGGGGTGGTGTCGCCGGCTTTTGGCGATGCGGTGACGACATCGCTGCGACCGCGCGGACGGAACGGTGACGGCGACGCGGTGCCGCCTGCCGGCGATGCGGCGTCAATGGTGGCGGCGGCGCGTCTGGGCGGCGTGACGGGCTATGTCGTGGCCGAGGTGGCGACGGGCCGGGTGCTGGAGGCGGCGAACGCAGAGGTGCCGGTGCCACCGGCGAGTGTCACCAAGACCATCACGGCGCTATATGCGCTGGACCGGCTGGGGCCGTCCCATCGCTTTGTCACAAGGGTCATGGCGGTGGGGCAGATCAGCGGCGGGCGGCTGACGGGCGACCTGGTGCTGGTCGGTGGCGGCGATCCGACGCTGGACAGCGACAAGCTGGGCGATCTGGTCGCGGCACTGGCGCAGACCGGCCTGCGCGAGGTGACGGGGCGTCTGATCGCCTATGCCGGGGCGCTGCCGTCGTTTGACCGGATTACCGAGGATCAGCCGGTGCAGGTCGGCTACAATCCCGGCCTGTCGGGGCTGTCGCTGAACTTCAACCGGGTGAATTTCGAGTGGACCAAGGGCGGGGTCACGACGCAGATGACCGCGCGAGGCGAGCGCTATGTCCCGGCGGTCAGGATGGCGAAGATGCGGGTGGTGGACCGGCAGGCACCGCTGTTTGCCTATGCCAAGGGGCCGGGGATCGAGGATTGGTCGGTGGCGCGGGGCGGCTTGGGGCGCGAGGGCAGCCGCTGGTTGCCGGTGCGGCAGGTGGCGAACTATGCGGCCGAGGTGTTCCAGACGCTGTGCGCGGCGCAGGGCATCAGGCTGCCAGCGCCGCAGGTGGTGCAGGCGATGCCGGCAGGGGCGCGGCTGCTGGTCAGCCGGCAAAGCGACGAGTTGCCGACGATCCTGCGCCAGATGTTGCGGTTCTCGACCAACATCACCGCCGAGACGGTGGGGCTGGCCGCCTCGGGGGCGGGGGGGCTTGCGGCCTCGGCGGGGGCGGTCGAGGCGTGGGCCAAGACGCGGCTGGGATTGCAGGCGCAGCTGGCGGATCACTCGGGCCTGGGGGCAGCGTCGCGGGTGACGGCGGGTGGCATGATGCGGGCGCTGATGGCGGGGGACGCCATGTTC
>JANMCI010000433.1:0-3172 GCA_031361245.1 Rhodobacterales bacterium | reverse complement strand
CCGTGCCGCGCAGGTCCTGCGGAAAGACCGCCTCATAGCAGATCAGCGGCAGCACCGTGCCAAGGCGCGGACCAAGGTCCAGCACCTGCGGGCCGGGACCGGCCGAATAGGCGTTGCCGTTCTGGGCGGCAAAGGCCGACAGGCCGAACCAGTCCTGCGCCAGATCGCCAAGCGGGATGTATTCGCCAAAGGGGACAAGGTGGTGCTTGTCATAGCTGGCCAGAACCTGTCCGTCCGGGCCAAAGACCTGCAACGAATTCCAGCCCCGCCAGCCCTCGACCCGTTGCAGCCCCACCACCACCGCGGCACCCTTGCCCGCCGCCCCGATCAGCGCCGGAAGTGTGGGATAGTCGATGACAAGATAGGGCAGGGCGGTTTCCGGCCAGATCACAAGGTCGATCTTTGCCGCGCCCAATGTCACCGGGGCGGCGGTGTCGGCCATCAGGCGGTCAAAGAACTGCTGGGCATGGGCGGGGTCCCACTTGGCCTCTTGCGGGGCGTTGGGCTGAACCAGACGCAGGGTGACGCCGGGGGGGGCGGGGTCGGGCTGGCGCAACTGCCACAGGCCGAACCCCCACAGCCCGGCGATCACCGCGACCGAGGCCGCGATCAGAACCGGCCGCAGGCTGGCGGCGAGGGCCGCGGCGGCCAGCGTCACCAGCGTCAGACCGCTCGGGCCGACCAACGCCGCGACTTGCGCGGCGGGGGTGTCGATCCAGACATGACCGATCAGCGCCCAGGGAAAGCCGGTCAGCACATAGCCGCGTGCAAGCTCTGCCGCGCCCAGGCCCGTCACCAGCGCCAGCAGTGGCGCGCCCTGCGCGCGCCGCGCCAGCCCGCATGCCGCCGCCCAGAACAGTGCCAGCCCGAACGACATCAGCACCAGCGCAAAGGGTGCCATCCAGCCATGCCGCGCCACATCGACCAGAAAGGGCGAGACGATCCAGCTCAGCGCAATCGCGAAATAGCCCGCCCCGGCGAACCAGCCCGACCACGCCGCCTGCCGCGCCGATTGCCGGGACAGACCGCGCAGCAGCACGGCCAGGGCGGGCAGCGTCACCCACCACAGGCCCAGCGGTGCCTGACCCGTGGCCATGGCAGCGCCCAGCGCCGTCGGCATTGCCAGCGCCCGCAAGCCCGGAAACGCCAGTCTGTCGCCCATCATGCGGCGCATGGCGAGGCGCTACCCGCTCGCGTCCGGCGTGTCGTCCGGTCGCCGCACCCGCACCCGCTTGATCCGGCGCGGATCGGCGTCGACCACTTCGAACTCGACACCGCTTTCATGCGGAACGATCTCGCCCCGCGCCGGCATCCTTCCGGTGCGGATCATCACAAGACCGCCCAGCGTGTCGATCTCCTGATCATCCTCGGTCACCCGCAGACTGACCCCCAGCGCCGCCTCGAACTCCTCCAGTGGAGCGGTGGCCTGCGCCAGAAAGACGCCGGGCTTTTCCTCTTTCCACAGGTTGTCTTCCTCCTCGTCATGCTCGTCCTCGATCTCGCCGATCACGGTTTCGATCAAGTCCTCGATGGTGACAAGCCCGTCAACTCCGCCGTATTCGTCGATGACCAGCGCCATGTGGACCCGCTCGCGCTGCATCTTCTGCAACAGCACGCCCACCGGCATCGACGGCGGCGCGTACAGCACCGGCCGCAGCATCTTGCGCATCGAGAATTTGCCGCCCGCGCCAAAGCCGTATTGCAACGCCAGATCCTTCAGCAGGATCAGCCCCTGCGGATGGTCCAGCGTGCCCTTGTAGACCGGCACCCGGCTGAAGCCGTGCTCGCGGAACACCTCGACCAGCGTGTCCTTGCTGATATCCATCGGCACCGCCACGATCTCGACCTTTGGGATGGCCACGTCATCGACCCTCAGCCGGCGCAGGTTGCTCATGCCATGCATCGCCACGACCGCAACGGCCGGTGAGGCGGGTGGGTTCTGAGGTTCACTTTCGACGGTTTCCGATGGCGAGAACGCCTCGATCAACCTGCCAAAGAAGCCGCGTTGCGCGGGTTCGTCCGTCTGGGCAACGTCTGCCCCAGACTCGTCGGTGCTACTGCCCATCGGTCCTTGTCCAAATGGCCCGTCTCGCCGGGCCCAGAATATGCGTCTCAGTATGGGTCAGAAATGCCCAGGGTTGCAAGTATCCGCACCTCCATGCCCTCCATCAGTGCGGCGTCGGCGTCGCGAATGTGATCATAGCCCAGGCAATGCAGCAGCCCGTGCACGACAAGATGGCAGACATGATCGGCCATGGGCTTGCCGGTATCGGCGGCTTCCCGCGCACAGGTGTCATAGGCGATGGCGATGTCGCCAAGGGCTGAGGGGTCATCGGGCGCGCCCGGCTCGGGCCGCTCGGGTGCCGCGCCATCCACTTCGGCCGCCAGATCTTCGGCCGGCCAGCTCAGCACATTCGTCGCCTGCGGCTTGCCCCGGAAATCGGCGTTCAGCGTCGCGATCCGGGCATCATCGCACCCCATCACGACCAGCGCGAACCCCGCCTCCGGCAGACCAAGCTTGGCCAGTGCCGCCCGAACGGCGCGCAACGCCAGAACTTCCAGCCCAAAGGCCGCCCACCGCTCATCCTCGATCACGCAGTCAACAAGGGGTTCCATGCCGCGCCAGATACGCCCTCAGCGCACAAAGGGAAAGACCGCCCTGACGCGGCGGTCGCGCAGGATCAGCCCGCCCCACATCGCCACCCCCAGATAGATGCTGAACAGCGTATGGCTGAACAACGGACTGCCCGCCCGTATCTGCGTCACCATCGCCCCGCCCAGCAGCGCCATCATCAGCACCGCCCCCAGAACGGCCGTCGGCGGGTACAGAAACATCAGCGTCAGCACCAGTTCCAGACAGCCGATCACGAACACCGGCGCCTCCGGCCAGCCCAGCGCCGTCATGGTGTCCGTGGCAATCACCATCCCGAACAGCTTGGGCGCCGCCGACGCCCCCAGCATGAACAGCGCAAACAGGGCCGACAAGGCCCATCCCAGACGGGACAACGTGGTTTCCGACATGATACATCCTTTCAACAGTTCGCCGATGGGCTAACAATACGGCGAATTTGTCAAGCGAAACCCTGCTTGCCAGACGCGCCCCTCGCGCGTATAGGGGCGGCGCTGCCGTATCTCGGCAAGCGCTGTCTTTCGCATTTGCGATGGGCAAAAG
>JANMCI010000418.1:0-2890 GCA_031361245.1 Rhodobacterales bacterium | reverse complement strand
AAAACGGTTTTCTCCAGATCGGGGGCACATTAGTGCGTGATTTTGGTCAGGTCAAAGCATTGCGATGCCTCCGTAATCGTTTTAGACGGCCAAAAGTGCCGCTGTTGGCGTTCTGGCGCGATGCGAATCCCAATGTCAAAGCGCTTTTATCCCTTTGGGGGAGGGATAATAAAAACGCTTTGAGGTTGATGCCGTTCAGGAATCCCTCACGCCGGGGCGTGCAGCAGGGCCGTGAGGCGACCTTGAAGGGCTGACAACCCCTCGGGATCTGGCGCGCCGTGGGGCAGGGCCAGCACGATGGGTTCGCGCCCGGCATCGCGGAGGGGCAGGACCACGACGGCCTTGCCATCGGGGCTGATTCTCGGCGCGGGCTGGGTATAGCTGAGCCCGATGCCGAGACCGTTGGCGGCGTAGGAGCGCATCAGTTCCAGCGTGGCGCAGCGATGGGCGATGCGCGCGACCAGTCCCGCCCGCGCAAAAACCGCCCGCATGTGTTCGATGCTTTGGCCCTGATCGGTCAGAACGAGCGGCTGCTCGTCCAGATCGCAGAGCCGCAGGCAGTCGCGCCCGGCGAGGGGATGACCCGCGGCGAGGACGGCCTGGGGCGGCAGGCTGGCAAGTTCGATGCGGCGCAGGTCGGGCGGCAGACCAAGATCCCATGTCAGGGCCAGATCGGCCTGGCCTGTGCGCAGCGCCTGCGTCAGGGCGCCAAATCCCAGCACCTGCGCCGCAACCGCCGGCTCAGGCCCGCTGGCAAGCAGGGGGGCAAGGATCATCGGCGCCAGATCCTCGAACAGGGCGATGCGGAGCGGTGCCACCCGCATTGTGCCCTGAAAGAGCCGTGCCACGCCGTCAAGCTGGGCCTCGGCAGCCTCGAGCCAGCCGCGACCGAAGGCCGTCGCCACCATCGGCCCGCCCGCCCGGCGCAAAAAGAGCCGCTTGCCAAGGCGCGCCTCGACGTGACCCAGAGCGACGGAGAGGGCGGGCTGGCTGACATGCAGCGCCGCAGCGGCGGCGGTCAGTCCGCCGTGGCGCTGGATGGCGCAGACGTACTCAAGCTGGCGCAGGGTAACCGATAACATCAGATTATGACCTCATTCATCAGGTATTATTTGAACGAAAGTCGGCAAGCTGGCAAGCAGGGGCAAGCAGGAGGAGGCGCGCAATGGTCGACGTGACGGACAAGATGGTGGAGGACTATCAGCGCGACGGCGTCGTGCTGATCAAGGGGTTGTGGAAGGACTGGGTTGAGCCGTTGCGCGCGGGTGTCGCCCGCAACATGGCGGAGCCCGGCCCCTATGCCGCCGAAAACCTGAAACCGGGCGAGGGCGGGCGCTTTTTCGACGACTATTGCAACTGGAACCGCATCCCGGAGTTCGAGACGGTGATCCACCGCTCGGACGTCGCAGATGTGGCGGCCAAGCTGATGCAGTCGCCCCGCGTGCAGTTGTTCCACGACCATGTGCTGGTCAAGGAGCCCGGCACCTCGAAGCCGACGCCGTGGCATCAGGACGGGCCCTATTACTTTGTGGAGGGCCGCCAGACCGTCAGCTTCTGGTCGCCCTTGGACCCGGTCAAGGAGGCGTCGCTGCGCTGCGTTGCGGGCTCTCACCTCTGGCCAAAGGAGGTGCTGCCGAAACGCTGGTTGTCGGATACCTCGTTCTATCCCGACCCGGACAAATACATGGCTGTCCCGGACCCCGATGCCGACGGCATGACGGTGATGGAATGGCAGATGGATCCGGGGGACGCCGTGCCCAGCCACAATCTGACGCTGCATCGCGCCCGCGCCAACGAGACGGCACAGCGCAGGCGCGCGATTTCGTTGCGGCTGGTGGGGGAGGATGCCCGCTATGTCGAGCGGCCGGGCCGCACCTCGCCGCCCTATCCGGGGCATGACATGGTTGCGGGCCAGCGGCTGCGGGAGGATTGGTTTCCGGTATTGCGCGGCTGAAGCGGTTTGAGGTCCAGCGGAAAGTCGCGAGGGCGGCGCGCGGTTGCGATATCAGATCGCCGCCCACAGGACTTTGTTATCGATCAGTTTTACTCTTCCGGCACGTTCGATCCGCCCCGGCAAGCCTTGCCAGGTGTTCCTTTGGGAAGGTTGTAATACTTCCACGAATCGGCGGCGGTCTGCACTTGCGAGGCGGTCTGCCCGCCCTGATAATCGTTCAGCCCGCTGAAGGAACAGATCGAATTGGCATGGTCGGGGGCCGCTGTCGGTTTAGGGTCCGTGCTGCCCGGTGGGCCGGCCACTTCACCGGCGAAGACTGCCCCGGCGGAAAACAGAAAAAGGGTGGCCGCACAGGCCGTAATCGAGAAGCGTTGCCTATTGCTCATTTATCATCTCCCTGAATAAGTTAGCGTCTATTCAGCGCACAGGGAAAATTCGACGCCAACTTGGTTGCGTGACCGGCCCTGAAATATCGGTGGACCGGCGCGATGAGAGTCGCGCCTTGGTCCCGATCAAGTCAAGGAATATCTTCTGTTGCCGTGGTGCGGCGGGGGAACCTGCGCTGCGCGCAAAGCTCGGGTGCCGTCAGATCAGGGCGACCCAGGCGCGGGCGATGGTCAGGCCGTGGCGGTCGGCGGCGGCGCCTTCGGTCCGCGCGCGGGCGGACCATGTGTCCAGCCATCCCGGTGCTCCGGCCTCAAGCGCCTGCGGAAAGGTTGCGGTCCAGTCGGCCACGACGGCACGGTTGGCCTCGAAGTGGAACTGCATCCCGTAGGAGGCGCGAAAGACGCGGTAGCATTGCACCTGCGCCTTGGGACCGCTGGCCAGATGAACGGCGCCTGGCGGCAGGGTGAAGGTGTCGGAGTGCCATTCGAAGATCGGAAAGGCCGCGGGCAGGGGGCCCAGAACCGGGTCGCTGGCGGCCGAGGGCAAAAG
>JANMCI010000401.1:0-1616 GCA_031361245.1 Rhodobacterales bacterium | reverse complement strand
CCGCCACTCCACCCTGCCCGACGGCTGGGTCATCACGCAGGCCACCTTCGCTACCCCATCTGGTGATCCGGCTGCGCTTGAGGCCAAGATGTTGGATCAGATCGCCAAACGCGATGCCTCCCAACCGACCAAGGACCGCTCTGCCGGGTCGACTTTCCGCAATCCGGTCGGCTATTCCTCGACCGGCAAGGCCGATGACAGCCACGACTTGAAGGCCTGGAAGGTCATCGATGATGCGGGAATGCGCGGCGCCCGGATCGGAGGCGCACAGATGTCGCCGATGCATTCTAACTTTCTGATCAACGCCGGTGGCGCAACTGCCGCTGATCTCGAAAATTTGGGCGAGGAAGTGCGAAAAAAGGTTTACGAAGCAAGCGGGCTGACATTAGAGTGGGAAATCATGCGCGTCGGCGAACCGGCGGCAAAATAATACAAAAACCGGCGTCTTAAGTCCGGGTGAGGCAGTGATGGTGGGCAGGTCTGCAAAAGCAGGCTCCCGCGTGGCGGTACTGATGGGTGGGCCTTCCGTAGAGCGGGAAGTGTCGCTTGTCTCTGGGCGCGAATGCGCCAAAGCCTTGCGGGTGGCAGGATATGACGTGGTCGAGCTTGATGCTGGACCCGATCTGGCCGTGCGCCTTGCCGATATCAAACCTGATTGCGTTTTCAATGCCTTGCATGGCCGCTGGGGCGAAGATGGCTGTGTGCAGGGCATGCTGGAATGGCTGCGCATTCCCTATACCCACTCGGGCGTGCTGGCCTCCGCACTGGCGATGGACAAGGCGGCTGCCAAGGCCGCCTATGCCGCTGTCGGATTGCCGACAGTGGCCTCTCAGCTCGCGACCCGCGATGATGTGAGCCGCGGCCATGTCATGGCGCCGCCCTATGTGGTCAAGCCCAACAACGAAGGCTCATCGGTCGGCGTCTATATCGTGCACGAAGGCTCGAACGCGCCGCGTCTGGCCGACACCATGCCCGATACGGTGATGGTGGAAACCTATGCGCCGGGGCGTGAGCTGACCGTGGCCGTGATGGGCGACCGCGCGCTGGCCGTTACGGATATCATCACGGATGGCTGGTACGACTTTGACGCCAAATACAAGCCCGGCGGCAGCCGCCATGAGGTGCCTGCCAACCTTCCCGCCGACATCAACGCCGCCTGCCTTGACTATGCCTTGCGCGCCCACCGGGCCCTCGGATGTCGCGGGTTGAGCCGGACCGATTTCCGCTGGGACGAAGCGCGTGGCCTCAAGGGGCTGATTTTGCTGGAAACCAACACGCAGCCCGGCATGACGCCCACCTCTCTGGCGCCCGAACAGGCGGCCCATTGCGGCATCTCGTTCCCCGAGCTTTGCGCCTGGATTGTGGAGGACGCCTCATGCAATCGCTAGGCCGCGCCCTGCCGATGCGCCGCGATCCCGCCCCCAGCCGCTGGGCCTACCGGATGCAGCGCCTGTGGTTGACGCCGCTTTTCCGCGTCACCATGCGGGTTGGGCTGCCGGCATTCGTTGTGGCACTTGCTGCCGGAATATACCTGTCGGACGCCGACCGCCGCGCGGCCTTTGCTCAAAGCTACGAGGATATTAAGACCAGTGTCGAGCAACGCCCCGAATTCATGG
>JANMCI010000368.1:0-9195 GCA_031361245.1 Rhodobacterales bacterium | reverse complement strand
CGAGAAACTCCCTTGCGACTGGGAACCTCCATCCGGTGCTCATTTTGGTGCTCCATTTGCAAACCTCCCGCAAACTCAGTTGCAGGGCGGCATGCCCGAAATGCCCTTAGGCCGAAACCACGGGGCCGACGCACCGCTTACAGATGGCGGGTCAGTGCCGCGCGTTCAGATCGTGACGAATGAGCGGGCGATCGCTCTGCGCGACCGGGCGGTGCGGCTGCCGGCGCGACTGGACAGCCACAAGCGGGCCGCCCGGGAAGAGGATGGAACGCGGCAGGGGGCGATGGATTTGTAAAGGGATGGGGCAGAGCCGGGGCATGCCCCGACCTACGGGATTGTCTCGGTTACAAGATTGCTGTGGTGGTTTTGGCGGCGGGCTTTTACTGGGGGCGAATGGCACAGGGCTCTTCTTCCAACGACGACACGTTGCGCGGCTTTGGCTTTGCGCTGGTGGCCTATCTCTTGTGGGGGTTCTTGCCGCTGTTCATGAAAGAGCTGGCCCATATTCCGCCGACCGAAGTGGTGGCGCACCGGATCATCTGGGCGGTGCCGATTGCCCTGGTGGTGCTGTGGTTGGGCGGGCAGATGGGTGATCTGAAGCGGGCGCTCGGGACGCCGCGGATGCTGGCGATGGGTGCGGTGACGGCCACGCTGATCTCGGTCAACTGGGGGCTTTACGTCTGGGCGATCGGGTCGGGGCACGCGCTGGAGGCGGCGCTGGGGTACTATATCAACCCCTTGTTCAGCATCTTTCTGGGCTCGGTTCTGCTGGGGGAGCGGATGAACCGGGTGCAGAAGGCTGCAGTCGCCCTGGTGGCGGTGGCGGTCGCGGTGATGACGTGGGAGGCGGGCAAGGTGCCGCTGGTGGCGTTGGGGCTGACCGTCACCTGGGGCTTTTACGCCTATTTCAAGCGGTCGCTGCCGATCGGGGCCAATCAGGGGTTCATGCTGGAGGTGCTGATCCTGCTGGTCCCTTCGGTCGTTTACGTTGCGGTGGTGGGGGCGGCCGGGCAGGGCCATTTCATGGCCGGGGTCGGGCGGGACACGGGACTGCTGCTGCTTTGCGGGGTGGTGACGGCGGCGCCGATGATGATTTATGCAAATGGGGCCAAGGGGTTGCGGCTCTCTACCATCGGGATCATGCAATATATCGCGCCGACGATGATCTTCTTGAGCGCGACCTTCATCTTTCACGAGCCCTTGGGTCAGGTGCAGTTCATGGCCTTTGTGATGATCTGGGCAGCGCTGGCGCTTTATACCGGGGCGATGATCCGGGGCGGACGGGGACGGGTTGCGGGCGAAGATTCCGCTTGACCTGATTTGTACGGTTGTACAGATTTGGCGAAACCGGGAGGCTCCGATGGAATTCGTGCATTTCCTGTCCAGCCATATGCTGAACCCTGCCGAAGGGGGCCGCGCACTTTACCGCAACACGGTCGAGCAGGCTGTGCAGGCCGAAGTGCTGGGATACATGGGGGTGGGGATACCTGAGCATCATCTGGTCAATATCCTGCTGATCCCCTCGCCTTTGCAGATGGCCGTCAAGATCGCGGCCCATACCAGATCGGTCAAGTTGATGACCAGCATCTGCCAGTTGCCGCTGCGCGACATGCGGGTTTTTGCGGGCGAGGTCGTGCAGGCGCAGGCGCTGTGCGAAGGTCGCCTGATGCTGGGGGTCGGCAAGGGGGCGTTCGGGGTCGAAACCGGCCTGATGGGCGTGCCGATGGCAGAGACGAAGGCGCGGTTTGAAGAGGCGCTGGCGGTGCTCGAGGCGCTCCTTACCCGCGCCGAGGTGTCCTGGGACGGGCGGTGGTACAGGTTCGACGCGCTGACCATCATGCCGCGGCCCGAGGACCCGGTGCCGCTGATGCTGGGGGTGATGGCGCCGCCCGGAATCGAGGCTGCGGCGCGCAAGGGCTATCATGTGCAGACCACGCCGCTGGGGGCGGCGCACGGCGTTTTGCAGGAACAGGTCGCAGCCTTTCACCGGGGCCGCGCCGAGGGACCGGGCGGCAACCGTCTGTCGCTGCAGCGCGGGATCTATCTGGTGCGCGACAGGGCCGAACAGCGGCGGATGGTCGAACAGGCCTATCTTTACTACAAGAGCTTCGACAACGTCTTTGGCGGGCCCGGCATCGTGGATCAGGGCATCATCCGGCCCTTGGCCCGCGCCCAGACCGTCGAGGAACTGGGTCAGAACATCCTGATCTGCGAGGCAGGCGAGATGATCGAGCGATTGGCGGAGTATCAGGCGCTGGGGATCGACGATGTTATCGTCACCTCAAACTTTGGCCAGCCGCAGGTCGAGACTTTGGCGATGATGGAGCGCTTTGCGGCCGAAGTGATGCCCGCGTTCAAAACCAGACAACAGGCAGCGTGAGGGACATATGCCAATCATCCGGATCGAGATGTTCGAGGGCCGCACGGTCCAGCAAAAGCGCGCCTGCGCCGAGGCTGTGACCCAAGCGTGGTGCGACACCTGCGGCGGCACGCCCGCCATGGTGACGGTGGTGTTCACCGACCTCGCCAAGAGTGACTGGGCGACGGCGGGGCGGTTGGCCTCTGATCCCAAGGTGTAGACGGTGCGCAGCGCGTTTTCGGTGGCGGGGCAGGGGCCTGCGCTGTTCCTGATCCACGGCATCGGGGCGCGGCGGGCGACGTTTGACCGGCTGGTCGAGGGATTGCTCGACCGGTTCACCTGCATATCGTACGACCTGCGCGGGCATGGATTGTCGCCCTTGCCGGAGGGGCGGTTTGGTCTGGATGATCTGGTCGATGATCTGGAGGAGTTGCGGGCGCGGCTGGGCGTCGAGCGTGCGCATGTCGCGGGCCATTCGCTGGGGGGCATGATCGGGCCACGCTATGCGTATAGGTATCCCGACCGGGTGCTGTCGCTGGGCCTGTGGTCCACCGCCGCCTTTCGCACCGCGGACGACAGCGCCAAGGTGCGGGGCGTGGTTGCCGAGATGCGCGAGCAGGGCATCGGGCCGGTGCTGGACACGCTGACTGCGCGCTGGTTCACCGATGCCTTCTGCGCGGCACGGCCCGAGGTGATCGCGTGGCGCAAGCGGCAGGTGATGGACACCGATCCGGGCGTTTTTCTGAACGTATTCGACATTTATGCCGAGACGGAAATGGCGCCGTGGCTCCACGAGGTGACGGCCCCTGCGCAGATCATCACCGGCGAGTTGGACGGGGGCTGCAACCCAAGGCTCAACCGGTTGATCCATCAGGCGCTGCCGGGGTCCGATCTGGTGATCCTGGACGGGCTGAAACACGCCATCTTCATCGAGGCGAGCGACCGGGTTCTGCCTGACGTGCGGCGGTTCCTGTCAGCACAGTGACGCAAGTCCCGCCCAGCGATGATCTTGGGGCCTAGCCCCCGCCTTTTCCCCGCGGACCTGCCAGACGATCCGTCAGGCCGTAGGCTTTCAGCCGAGCAGATCGCAGCCACCGGGCCGGTCTGTGGGGGCCGATCATCCTGATTGCCACCCTGCCCCTGGTGAAGCCAGATTTGCCGGGTCTGACGACGCTCAGCCTGCGCCGCCTGTTCGAAATTGGCGTGGCGGTGTCGTGTTTCCGGTCTGCCTGTTCCGATCATTCGGCGCGCTGGGCGTGACGCTGACCGTGCTGCTCACGGTCTGCGTTCCTTCGGTCATCGCGATCATCTGGTCGTCACGGCGCGGGGCTGCCGTTGGCTGGTGCGCTGTGGCGGCGCTGGGTTTGGCGGTGGCGGGCCTTGCCTTGCGGGGCTTGGGCTGACCCTGTCGGGCGTGATCTTTTGCGCGATAAGCCGCATGCTTCCGGCCGAGCCGCTGCAGTTGCTTGCGGGACTGACGCAGGACTGGAGGGCGTCTGGCTGGACTGGATGCGCCGCACGGCCCCTTTCAGGTCAGCGTCACCCGGGCGTAATCCATGCAGGCCACAAGCGCGTTTTGCGTCGAGGTCTGGTCCCGGCGACGCATCCAGTCCAGCCAGACGCCGTCCAGCGTGGCCATGATCATGTCGGACACAAGGGGGATCGCCCCGGTCTTTTCGGGCAGGGCAAGGGCGAGCAGAAGGGCATCAAGCTCAGTCCGGTAGCGGGCGTAAAGGGCGCGTTCGGCATCGGCGATGGCGGGATGGGACAAAGCGGCGGACCAGAGGTCGATGCGCATCCGCAGATGCGAATGGGTCAGGAATTCGGGGGTGAAACCGGCCAGAAGGAAAGCCTCCAGCCGGTCCTGCGGGCTGGCCTTGACGGCAAGGCGCTGCGTTCCGGCCTCGCGCAACTGGTCCGAGGCCAGGGCATAGGCTTCGGCAAGCAGGGCGTCCACCGAGGGGAAATGATAGGAGATATGGCCAAGCGACATGCCCGCCTCGGCGGCGATCTTGCGTGCCGTCACACCGGCATAACCGTCGCGTTGCAGAACGCGCAGCGCCGCCGCGGCAAGGTCGCGCTTGCGGGAGGTCGACTTCAGCCGGGGTTTGGGGTCCATGCGCGTGCCTGCTTGCCTCTTGGCTTTTTGGGTCGTTTCGACCAGAAGGGCAACCGGTAGTTGGAGCGGATCATGGCAACGGGTTTCGGGTTTACGGTCAATGCAGTGGACGGCCGCGCGCGGACCGGGGTGATCCAGACCACGCGGGGCGAGATCCGCACCCCCGCCTTCATGCCGGTTGGCACCGCCGCGACGGTAAAGGCGATGCTGCCCGAAAGCGTGCGCGCCACCGGGGCCGACATCCTTTTGGGCAACACCTATCATCTGATGTTGCGCCCCACGGCCGAGCGGATCGCCCGCTTGGGCGGCTTGCACAAGTTCATGAACTGGGAGCGGCCGATCCTGACCGACAGCGGCGGCTTTCAGGTGATGAGCCTCGCGGCCCTGCGCAAGATGTCGGAGGAGGGGGTGAAGTTCTCGTCCCATATCGACGGCTCCAAACACATGCTGAGCCCGGAGCGCAGCATGGAGATCCAGAAGCTGCTGGGCAGCGACATCGTGATGTGTTTCGACGAATGTCCCGCCTTGCCCGCGACGGAGGAGGCGGTGGCCAAGTCGATGCGGATGTCGATGCGCTGGGCGCAGCGCTCGCGCGATGCTTTTGGCGACAGGCCGGGGCATGCGCTGTTCGGCATCATGCAGGGCGGCGTCAACCGGGACCTGCGCGGCGAAAGCGCCGAGGCATTGAAGGCGATCGGGTTCGATGGCTATGCCGTGGGGGGGCTCGCGGTCGGCGAGGGGCAGGAGGCGATGTTTTCGGTGCTGGACTATGCGCCGGGGATGCTGCCCGAGGACCGCCCGCGTTACCTGATGGGGGTGGGCAAGCCGGATGACATCGTGGGCGCGGTCGAGCGGGGGATCGACATGATGGACTGCGTGCTGCCGTCGCGGTCGGGCCGCACCGGGCAGGCGTGGACGCGCTGGGGGCAGGTCAACATCAAGAACGCGCGGCATCAGGACGACCCGCGCCCCTTGGATGAGGATTGCGCCTGCCCGTGCTGCCGGGGCTATTCGCGGGCCTACCTGCATCACGTCTTCCGGTCGCAGGAGATCATCGCCTCGATGCTGCTGACCTGGCATAACCTGCACTACTTTCAGGAGTTGATGCAGACGTTGAGCGAAGCGATTGACGCAGGGCGGCTGGCGGCGTTTGCGGCGGTGTTTCGGGACATGCAGGGGCGCGGGGATATCGAGGCGCTATAGAAAAGCCTTGCAAAAAGGCCGAATAAGTGACCAAGTCTCCGGCCTGGCTTGCGAGTAATCCCGACCGGTCCGGATCATACAAAGACTCACCGAATTAGGCCAGGGTTTCTGATTGGCCTTTTGACAAGTTTGTAGATTGTGCCCAAACTTCCTAAGGATCACTGGGTCGGTGTTTGTTCCGTGAATGACGAATCGTCGTTTTTGTGGATACCTTTTCAACAGGAGCACCTCAATGAATCCGAATAAGGCACTTTGGGAGAAAGGCGACTTTACCCGCATCGCACAAAGCATGAGGGGAAGTGGAGAGAATCTGGTCAAGGGATTGGGCGATATCAAAGGCCTCAAGGTCATGGATTTGGGTTGTGGTGACGGGACCACCGCGTTGCCGGAAGCCAGGCTCGGTGCCAACGTGCTTGGTGTCGATATAGCGAGCAATCTGGTTGAAGCCGGGAACCGGCGCGCGAGGGACGAGGGCCTGACGAATTGCCGGTTTCAAGAGGGCGATGCCTCCAACCTTGACGAAATCGCCGACAATTCCTTTGACCTTGTGGTGAGCATCTTCGGTGCCATGTTTGCGCCGAGGCCGTTCGACGTGGCAAAGGAGATGGTGCGCGTTACACGCCCAGGAGGCCGGATCGTCATGGGGAACTGGATACCAGGCGACCCGACCCTGGTCGCTCAAATTCTTAGAATAAGCTCTGCCTACTCGCCGCCTCCAGCCGAGGGCTTTATCAGCCCGATGACCTGGGGCGTGGAAAGCAACGTCATCGAACGATTTGCAAGCGCGGGCGTGCCAAAAGAGAATGTTTCCTTCGCACGGGATACCTTTTCATTTGAAATTCAGGGCAAGCCTTCAACTCTGCTGGAAACTTTCAGAGGGTTTTATGGACCAACCATGAATGCATTCGAAGCTGCGGAAAAAGACGGAAAATCTGGGGATCTCCAAAAAGAGCTGGAGGATTTGTTCAACAGCCAGAACAAAAGCGCGAGCCCGGAAAAAACATCTATTCCCGCGACTTACTTGCGCGTTTCTGTCGCGGTCAATTAGGGGCAATGACATCTGGGGCGGCGCTTTGGCGCGACAGATGTCGCCTTGCTTTGAGCCTAGGTTGGCCGCCCTCGGGGTCGGTTTGTGGCGAATGCACCCGGCTTGTAGCGCGGGCTGGCGTGCTTTTGGGGTGACAGTGAGGTCAGCAGTGGTTTCCTGCGCGACCCCGCAAGCAGATTGTCGCCATTTCTGCTCTTGTTGCCGCACCATCACCTGTTCATGATTGCACAGTCGGTGAGGTTGACACTTATGTGTCGCCACCACAGATACAGACTCCGATGAGGGGATGGCCCAGATGTTGCCGATGAACGGGACCAGAGCCATCCTGCCAGAAAGGAAACCGAATGACTGACAAATTGTCCCAAAGCTACCCCGTCTTGCCGCTGCGCGACATCGTGGTGTTTCCCCACATGATCGTGCCGCTGTTCGTGGGCCGGGAAAAGTCGGTGCGGGCGCTGGAAGAGGTCATGGCGGACGACAAGCAGATCCTGCTGTCGAGCCAGATTGACCCTTCGGTGGACGACCCTGCGACCGACGGCATCTACAAGGTCGGCGTGCTTGCCAATGTGCTGCAGCTTCTCAAGCTGCCCGACGGCACCGTGAAGGTGCTGGTCGAGGGCAAAGCCCGCGTCAAGATCACCGAATTCGTCGAAAACCCTTCGTTCTTTGAGGCGCGGGCTGAAAAGCTGTCCGAAACGCTGGGCGACAAGGACTCGGTGTCCGCCCTTGTGCGCACCGTCGGCGAAGAGTTCGAGAGATACGCCAAGATCAAGAAGAACATCCCCGAAGAGGCGCTTGCCGCCGTGGCCGACACCCATGAGCCGGCCCGTCTGGCCGATCTGGTCGCAGGCCATCTGGGGATCGAGGTCGCGCAAAAGCAGGAAATGCTGGAAACGCTGGTCGTGGCCGAGCGGCTGGAAAAGATTTTCGGCCACATGCAGGGCGAGATGTCCGTGCTGCAGGTCGAGAAAAAGATCAAGACCCGCGTGAAAAGCCAGATGGAGCGCACCCAGCGCGAGTACTATCTGAATGAGCAGATGAAAGCCATTCAGAAGGAATTGGGCGACGGCGAAGAGGGCCAGAACGAGCTGGCCGAGCTGGAAGACCGGATCACCAAGACCGCCTTCAGCAAGGAAGCGCGCGACAAGGCCGAGGCGGAGCTGAAGAAGCTCAAGTCGATGTCGCCGATGTCGGCCGAGGCGACAGTGGTGCGCAACTACCTCGACTGGCTGCTCAGCGTGCCGTGGGGTGTCAAATCCCGCGTCAAGAAGGACCTGGCCGCCGCGCAAAAGGTGCTGGATGCCGATCACTACGGTCTGGACAAGGTCAAGGAGCGCATTGTCGAATATCTGGCGGTGCAGGCGCGTTCGTCCAAGCTGAAGGGGCCGATCCTGTGCCTCGTCGGCCCTCCGGGTGTCGGCAAGACCTCACTTGGCCGTTCGGTCGCCAAAGCCACGGGGCGTGAGTTCATCCGGATTTCCCTGGGCGGTGTCAGAGATGAAAGCGAGATCCGGGGTCATCGGCGGACCTATATCGGCTCGATGCCCGGCAAGATCATCCAGGCGCTGAAGAAGGCCAAGACGACCAACCCGCTGATCCTGCTGGATGAGATCGACAAGATGGGGCAGGATTTCCGGGGTGATCCGGCGTCCGCGATGCTGGAGGTTCTGGACCCCGAACAGAACTCGACCTTTACCGACCATTACATGGAAGTCGAATACGACCTCAGCAACGTGATGTTCATCACCACGGCGAACTCCTACAACATGCCGGGGCCGCTGTTGGACCGGATGGAGATCATCCCGCTGGCGGGTTACACTGAGGACGAAAAGCGCGAGATTGCCAAGGGTCACCTGATCGACAAGCAGATCACTGGCCACGCCTTGAAGAAGGGCGAGTTCAAGATCACGGATGAGGCGCTGACCGAGGTGATCCGCAGTTATACCCGCGAGGCCGGGGTGCGGAACCTTGAGCGTGAGATCGCCAAACTGGCGCGTAAGGCGGTGACGGAGATTGTGAAGAAAACGGCGAAAGTCGTTGAGATCACTCCGGAAAAGCTGGAAAGCTATCTGGGCGTCAAGCGGCATCGCTGGGGTCTGGCCGAGAAGGAAGATCAGGTCGGTGTCGTGACCGGGCTGGCCTGGACGAGCGTCGGGGGTGAGCTTTTGCACATCGAGGCGTTGAAGCTGCCCGGCAAGGGGCGGATGAAGACGACCGGGAAACTGGGCGATGTGATGAAAGAGTCGATCGATGCGGCGGCGTCCTATGTCCGCTCCATCGCGCCCGAGCTGGGGGTCAAGCCTACCAAGTTCGAGACGATTGACATCCACCTGCACCTGCCCGAAGGGGCGACGCCCAAGGACGGGCCGTCGGCCGGTCTGGCGATGGTGACCTCGATCGTCAGCGTCATCACCGGCATTCCGGTGCGCAAGGACGTGGCGATGACCGGCGAGGTGACGCTGCGTG
>JANMCI010000336.1:0-7950 GCA_031361245.1 Rhodobacterales bacterium | reverse complement strand
GACGGTCCACTTGCCCGGCCATAGCGCCAGATACGCCGACCGGCAAAAGATCCCCCTTGGCCAGACTGCGGCCTTTGAAACCGCCAAACCCGGCCTTGTCGCCGGTGGACCGGCTGCCCAGCACAAAGGGCAGGTCCACACCACCGCCGATGCCAAGAACGGCCACCGCGCCGCGCAGAGGGGGCGAAAGACGCAACTCGTCGCCGTCGTTCAGGCAGGTGGCCGTCCATTCGGCAATCGCCCTTGTTTCGCCCTCAGCCCGCAAAGTTGGTGCGGACAATGCCATTTCCAGCACTTCGCTCTGCGCCGGATTGCCGAGCAAGGCGCAGACCAGCCGCATCGCGGTGCGGTCCAGCGCACCGCACGCAGGCAGACCGATGCCGCGTGCATTGCGAAAGCCCTGATCCTGCACCAGCGTTCCCGCACCGGGCTCAATGACCCTAAATACCGGGTTCACGGCAGCGCCGCCTTCATGTGCATCAAGGGGTCAAGGCGGCCCAATCGCACCTGTGAAACCAAATCGCGGTGTTCATGCGCGTCAATCGGGTGGAACCGGACCGTATCACCGGCGGCCAGAAGCGCCGGCGCCTCGCACTCCACATCAAAAAGCGGAATGGGGCAGTTGCCAAGGATGTGCCAGCCGCCCGGGCTGACCCAAGGATGGATCACGCACAGCCCGTTCGCGATGGCCACCGATCCGGCGGGAACTTGGGTGCGCGGCTCGGTCCGGTGCGGCAGGGCCAGGCTGCGCGGTAGGTCCCCCATGAATGGCAGTCCCGGCAGGAACCCCAAGGCATAGACGACCAAAGCCGTCGAGCTGTGCTGGGCCACGATCCCGGCGGGGTCAACGGCCAGCTTTTGCGCCAGACTGTCCATGTCGGGTGCAAAATCGCCCGCATAACAGCACGGCAGCTCCCAAACCGGTCCGTCAGGCCGCGCCGTGAGGGTCACATTGGCCAGCAAAGCCTCGACCTGCGCGATCAATGTGGCCTGCGATGTCGCAAGGTTGTCGTAGTGCAGCGTGACCGAGCAGAAGGCCTACATGACTTCGGTGGCGCTCGGCAGTTTGCCCTCGGCCATCGCCTGCTTCAGACAAAGCTGCGCCGCGTGGACCAAGGCAGACGCCTCGGCCCCAACTGCGCGCGCGAAATCGAAGGTGATTGCGGCATCAGCGAGGGCCCGGGCTTTTAGATACTGCATTTCTTGAACAATATTTCTGGCTTGCGGGCCCGGATTACCGGCTCACTCTGGCTTCAGTCTTGCCCGCGAAGCGTCGCAAAGACTTGCGCAGATCTTCCGGTTTGAACCCGCGCCCGATGAAGACGACGGTGCCATCCTCGCGCGGGCCTGTCTGTTCTGGCAGAATTTCAGGCGATTGCACCACTTTACGCACGGTTTGCAACAAAAGACGGCCCGCAGGGGTACGGATCACTCCTTTGACGCGCACTAGGTCATTGCCGCGTGCGTGCAGCAAGGCCGAAAGCCACATGGCAAAGGCGGACCAGTCGATCTCATCGTCGATCATCAGCCGCGTGGGAAAGATGGCGCCTCGGGTGTCGTCGTCATCCAGCGGCGGCAGAAGGGGGGCTACGGCATTTGCGGGAAGGTCTGGCAAGGCGACAGCCTCTCCCAAGACAGCACCGTATTGCACAGCGCCGGGGCTAAGGCCAAAAAGTGTTGCGCGCAGAGCGATCAGCGATGCGGGGTCTGCGGCATCGACCTTGCTAAGGATCAACCGGTCCGCAGCCCCAATCTGGCGCCGCCCCAAGGCCTCGGTCTGCAACTGTGCCAGCCCGTGCAGCGCATCGACCACGACAATGGTTTCATCAATGACGATGTGGTTGACCAGAATGGGATCGTTCTGGATGGCGGAAACAATGGCCCCCGTATCTGCAAGACCGCTGGTCTCCAGCACAATCCTTTGCAGGCGCGGGGCGCTTGCCGAAATGCGCGTGCGCTGATCGCACAGGTCGCGCAGCGCCCGGATCAGGTCTGCCCGCCCGACGCAGCACGAACAGCCGCCCGCCAGCAGGGTCATCCCCGCAGCCTCGCCTAGCAAGGCATCGTCCACCGCCGTCTCGGCCGCCTCGTTGACCACAACATGCACCGGACCAAAAGTGCCGACATGCAACTGATGCCGCAGCCATGTTGTCTTGCCGGACCCCAGATAGCCGCCCAGAACTGTCAACCGCATCCTGCCATCCGCAAAGGGCGCATCCGCAAAGGGCGCTTCAGTCATCCGTCAGAAACATCGGATCAAGGGGGTCAATGGGATGACCCAGAAGCCGTTCCGCTTCGGCCCAGACAGAGCCAAGGTCTGGCACGATGCTTTGGTTTCCCGACAAGGTAGAAAGCTGGATGCCGGGCACCATGCCGCCGTCATGCGCCGTCAGGCCGTAAGGCCGCAGCACCTTGTCCAAAAGGCCCGCCCGATGAAAACGGGCGCGCAGGCGGTCACCGGGTGTTTCCGCCCCCGCCTCCGTCCAGTGGCCGGGAACCGCAGGGTTGCCACAGGCATTGCACATCTTCGGCCAGCCTTTCGAAAGGGCGGGCGCCGCGCACGGCACCCGCCAAACGGTTCAGATCACCTCGGGGCGAGCTGCGCCGCCGAAAGGATAGCGCTTGCGGAAGTCGTTGGCGATATCCTCAAACGGGGCCCATTCAACGCCGGAATGCTTGCTGATATACTCGATCAGACGCTCCAGCATCAACAAAACCTGAGGCCGGCCCGCCACATCCGGGTGGATCGTGAAGGCAAACACGGCATAGTCCATCTCACGATAAACCCAGTCAAACTGGTCGCGCCACATTTCTTCGATATCGCGCGGGTTGACGAATCCGTGGCTGTTCGGTGCTTTCTTCATGAACATCATCGGCGGCAGGTCATCGACGTACCAGTTGGCGGCGATGTCGACGAGGTCGATCTCTTTGCCGTGCTTCAAGGGGTGCATCCACTCCTTGGCGGTCTTGGTGTAGTCGATCACGTTCCAGCTGTCGCCAACCTTGGCATAGAACGGCTGAAAGTCACGGTAGCCTTGGCTGTGGTCATAGGTGAAGCCGTGCTTTTGCAGCAGAGCGGCGGTGGAGTTCGACATCTCCCACCACGGTGCCACATAGCCGCGCGGGGCGGTGCCGGTCAGACCCTTGATCAGCTCGATCGACTTGACCAGCACGTCTTCTTCCTGACTGGGCGTCATGGCAATCGGGTTTTCGTGCAGGTAGCCATGGGCGCCGACCTCGTGGCCGTCCTTGACGATCATCTCCATCTCTTTGGGGAAGGTCTCAAGGCTGTGGCCGGGGATGAAGAACGTGGTCTTCAGGTCATATTTCTTGAACAGGCGCAAAAGGCGCGGCACGCCGACTTCGGTGGCGAAGATGCCGCGCTGGATGTCGGACGGCGAGTCACCGCCGCCATAGGACCCGATCCAGCCGGCGACCGAGTCGATATCTGTGCCAAAGGCGCAGTAGATCTTTTTAGCCATGAGGTTTTCCTCCTAAGGTGTTCAGATAGTGGGCCAATTCGGGTCGGTCAGCGCCAAGGGATAGGCGTGGCCGTAGTCAAGCGGCGGGCGAACCACGTATTTGCGGTCAAACGGCGCCCAGTCATAGGGCACGCCAGAGCGCACGATGAAGGGCCAGTCGGGCTGGGCAAAGATCGGCCGGCCGATCGCCACCATGTCAGCCGCGCCATTGGTCAGCGCAGCCTCGGCCTGTGGGCCATCTGCAATGCCGCCATTGGTGATCATGGGCAGGCCGGAGGCCTTGCGCAGAACGGTTGGCATCGGTGTGGCGTCGTCGGTCTGGCGGTTGTCGAGGTAATTGAAGCTGGCCCAGTGCAGCGCATCATAGGCGGACCCTTTCAGAGCCGCGCCGATCGCCTCGGCATAGGCGGTGCCCGGCCAGGCGCCGACAAAGTCATCGACGCCATCCTGCGACAGGCGCAGGACCAAGAGCTTGTCCGGGCCGATCGCCGCGCGGACCTTGTCGCCCACCAGCTTGGCGAAGCGGATGTTGTTTTCAGGCGATCCGCCAAACTCATCGGTGCGAAGGTTGGTCTTGGGGTTGATGAACTGCCACAGAAGATAGCCGTTGGCGCCGTGCACCTCCACACCGTCGGCACCGGCATCGACCGCGCGTTTGGCACCCGCCGCAAACCCGTCGGCGACCTGATGGATTTCTGCGACGCTCAAGGCGCGGGCCGGTCCAAAAGTCACTTTCGGCCACGCACCGTCGATGGCGCGGATCCGCTTTTCATAATCGCTGTCGGTGTAAAGCGTCCAGCCGCCGCTTTGCATGGCAGAGGCACTGACAGAAGGCTGCCCGTTCAGCACACGGGGGTCGCTGACCCTGCCGCCATGCATCAACTGCACGATGATCTTGCAGTCGTGCTGGTGAACGGCGTCAAACACCCTGGCCCAACCGGCCTGATGGCTGGCATTGGCAATGCCGGGTTGCGACAGGTAGGCGCGGGATTGGAAGGCGTCTTGCTCATAGGTGCCTTCGGTTATGATCAGCCCCACCCCGCCCCGCGCCCGGCGGGCATAGTAGGCGGCCATCTCATCATTCGGGGTGCCATCGACCTCGGCCATCTGGCGGGTCAGCGGCGCCATCGCGATGCGGTTTCGCAAGGTCAGCGGACCGAGTTGGATCGCGGAAAACAGGGTCTTGAAGGCTTCAGCCATGGGTCATCCTCTTACAATCTGTTCAATGGCCAAGCCGGCGGACAGCACGGCCTTGTCGTGGCCGTGTTGCGCCGAAATCAGAAAGCCGGTCGGCATCGCATCTGCGTCAAACCCATTCGGAATCGACAGCCCGCACCAATCCAGGAAATTGCCCAGCGAGGTGTTGCGAAGCGTCAGACCATTGTGGCGGAAGAACACCTCCTGGTCGGCCTCGAGCGGGGCAATCTGCATGGCGACGGTGGGCGTCGTCGGGCAGATCAGCAGGGCATTGCCGATCTGGGCCGCAACTGCCGCGATCAGGCGTTTGCGTTCGCGCAGCAGAATGGCAAGGTCAACCGCGCTGGTGGATGCGGCGTTCATGATGCGGCGCACCACACGGGCGTCCATGCGGGCGGCGTCGGGGCCATGCAGGCGATCCCGATGCACATCCAGCGCCTCAACCGCCACAAGGACGGCGCGGTGGGTGATCAGGTCCAGCGTTTCGGCCAGTTCTGGCAGGGCGATGCGGCGCACCCGCGCGCCCGCCTGTTCCAGCCGCGCCACGGCGCTTGCGAAATTCGCGGCGACCGCGGGGGAAAGGGTGTCCAGCATCACACTATCCGGGATGACGAAATCCAGTGCGGTCACCGGAGCCGCCTGCACTTCAGGCGCCTGCAAGCCGCGGAGCACCGTGTCGGCCAGCACGCAGTCCTCGACGTTGTGAGCCAGGGGACCAAGTGTGTCGAGTGTGCGCGACAGCGGGAACACACCCGCCATCGGGTAATGCCCGGTCGAGGTCTTATAGCCGACCACCCCGTTGAAGGCCGCGGGGATGCGGATGGATCCGCCGGTGTCGGTGCCAAAGGCAATCGGCACGATATCGTTTGCGACGACCACACCGCTCGCCGAAGAGGACCCTCCCGGCGACCGAGCGGGGCCGGTGCCATTGGGGTTGCGCGGCGTGCCAAAGTGCGGGTTCAGCCCAATGCCGGAAAATGCGAACTCGGTCATGTTCAGCGCGCCGACGGTAACAAGGCCAGCGCGTGCGCCCGCGTTCACCAAAGCTGCGTCCTGCGCGGCAGGCGGGTTTGACGCCAGCACGACGGAACCCGCGGTCGTCACCTTGCCTTTCAGGTCGAAAAGATCCTTCCACGCCACCGGCACACCGTCCAGAAGGCTGGCCGGATTACCCGCCCGCAGACGCTCACGCGCGGCGCGGGCCTCTGCCTCGGCGCGCGGGCGCAGGGTTTCAGTGAAAATCGCCTTGTCACCGACCTCGGAGATCCGGGCGAAAACTTCGTCTAGCAGGTCAAGCGGGTCGCGCTTCCCGGCTCTCAAATCGCTCGCAAGGGCGCTGGCTGTGGTCATTCGCATCTGACTGATCCCTCTACCGTTTGATGACGGTCGAGCGGGCAGCTTCCCACGCCACGAAACCAGAGCCACCGGCCGAGAACTGGCCGCGATACTTGTCGGCATGACCTTCGACGGCAATCACATCACCATTGGGCAGTTCGACGGACATTTGCAGAATATGGCCGATCAACTGTGCCCGGGTGATCTTGCAAGGGATCAGGTTGGTGCCATAGGTCCGTCGGGCCTCTTCCTGCGAAACCGTCTCGGGCAAGATGTCAACCGCTTCTGCGGGCAGAACCAGCGAGACAGCCTCGCCAGAAGTCGAAGGCTCTGCCGGACGTTCACCATTAAGCACACCAAATGGCGTGTCGATCGTCACCGTGTCATCGCCAAGCAGTTTAACCGTGCCGGGGATCAGGGTGTTGGCCCCAATGAAACGGGCGACAAAGATGCTTTGCGGGCGGGTATACAATTCACGTGGCGGGCTGATCTGTTCGATACTGCCCGCGTTCATCACCACAATGCGGTCGGACAAGGCCAAAGCCTCGGACTGGGCATGGGTGACAAAGACAAAGGTGATGCCCAGTTCGCGTTGCAGCAGCTTCAGCTCGTTCTGGATGCTCTTGCGCAAGTTGGCATCCAGCGCACCAAGGGGTTCATCCAAAAGCAGAATATCGGGCTCAACGACCAATGATCTGGCAAGTGCGATCCGCTGGCGTTGTCCACCAGAGAGGCGGTTTGGCCGCGTGTTCGCCACATCAGTCAGGCCCAACTTGTCAAGAATGCGGTCAACCTTCCGGTCCGCCTCAGGTGCGGCCATGCCTTTGACATCCAGGCCGAACCGAATGTTCTGGCGCACGGTCATATGCGGGAACAGCGCGTAATTCTGAAAGATCATCGAGGTCGGGCGTTTCTCCGGCAGCAGGTCGTTCACCCGCTTACCGCGAATCATAAGATCACCCGAGGTGATCGTCTCGAACCCGGCAATCATGCGCAGCGTCGTGGTCTTGCCGCAGCCTGACGGCCCCAGAAAGGCGATGAACTCGCCCTTGTCCACATCAAGGTTGAAGTCGATGACAGCGGGCGTGCCGTTGTCATAAACCTTGCCGACATGGGAAAGTTGCAGGTCGTAGGCCACGGAAATATCCTTAGATCGCGTCTTGGATCCGGTCGGGGTCTGCACCCCGACCGGAAGGTTCTGGGATCAGGCCGAGAGGAACTCGTCCCACTTGGCCATCAGAAGGTCGTACTCATCCGGCCACTGGTGCCAGTAAGCCACGTTGGCAGCACGGGTCGCGAGCGAGCCGCCATCGCGCAGATCGCCTTCCTTGATGCCGCGGTCTTCCGCGCCAACCCACGGCTTGCCTTCATACCAGAAGGCGTACTTTTCGGGGGACATGATCGCCTTGACCTTGTCGTTGGGCGAATAGTAGCCCTGCTCGGACACGGCCACAGCCGGACCACCCGACAGCCAGTAATCGGCATAAGCGGTGACGGCGTCGAGGTTGGGCGAGGATTTCAGCGCCGAAACGCCGATTGCCCAAGCACGGTAGCCGCTCTTCATCGTGGCGTAAGAGCATTGAACGCCCTGCGCCTTGACGGCCATGACGGCCGGCTGCCAGGCGTCGGCGATGACCATTTCGCCCGAAGCCATCAGGTTGACCAATTCGCCGAAGTCACCCCAAAGGGCGCGGAATTGACCTTCTTTCTTCTTCGAGATCAGGAACTTCGCTGCTTCCTCAATTGAGGCGGCATCGGCGTTGCCCGGGTTCTTGACTTCCAGCAGACCCAATTCGTTCATGGCCAGTACGGCCTGACCGAAGGCGATCAGCGGGTCGACGTTCAGGCCGGTTTTGCCCTTGAACTTGGGGTCGAACAACGAGGACCACTTGGAGGCGTCTTCTGCGTCAACCAGATCGGGGCGATATCCGATCGA
>JANMCI010000316.1:0-2678 GCA_031361245.1 Rhodobacterales bacterium | reverse complement strand
GGGTCTCTGCGCTGCGCCACCTGGGTGCCATCGTGGTCCGACAATCGGGATTTCGACACCAACATGGCCTTTCACATCGAACGCCTGACCCCCGTCGCCCGCGTTCTGGCCGGCCATGGTCATCATCGCGTCCATAGCGTGGATGAAGGGGAACTTGTGTCCCTTGAACAGCGTCACGGGCCCGAGGAATTCCAGCCCCAGCGAACAGCCATGCCCGGCCAGAACGCGGGCGACGGGGGTCAGGCGTTCGATGTGAAATGCCATGTTAGTCTCTGAATCCCGGCTGTCGGACCACGAGGGCACCCATGTGGCGCAGCGCAGGGACCCAAGGCGCGCTGCCAATCCGCTGCAGGCCGCAAGCTCGGCCAGATCCACATCCCATTCGCTTTGCGGACCGTTCACCGGCAGGCTCCATTGCGCCGCTTTGGTCTTGCCAAAGGTTGCGCTGGCATCGGACAGCCGCAACGCCTCGCGCATGTCGAAATCCACCCCGGCAAAGCCGGTGGCGCGGGCCAGGCCAATGGCCTCGGGCAGCGAGACGCCCTTGATGCCGACCGCGTTGCAGTTCAGGGATTTGTACATTTGCGCCTCATGCCCAAGGGTCAAGGATGATCTTGCCCGATTGCCGTGAAATGCAACACTCGAAAGCGTCCTGAATTCGGGACATCGGGAAACGGTGGGTGATCAGCTGGTCGATCAGGGGAGAGCGCTGGATGACCTGCATCAGCTTGCCGAAGTCGGCAAGGTTGTAGTGCCACGAGCCCATCAAGGTCAGCCCCTTGCGGATCATGTCGGGGCTGATCTGCAGCTTGAGATCGTCATGGCACTCGCCCACGAACGCGACGCGGCCCTTGCGGCGGGTGGCATCGAGACACAGGCGCTGTGCCGCCACCGTGCCGGAGCAATCCAGCGCGCAATCGACGCCGATGCCGGTCAGGGCCAAAACAGTCTCTGCTATGGCCGGATCGGCGGGATCCAACACGACTTCGGCCCCCAGTGCCAGAGCCTTTTCGGCGCGGAAGGGAACGCTTTACACGACGATCACCCGGGCACCGCGAAAGCGGGCATTGACCACGGCGCCAAGCCCGACCGGACCGGCACCGGTGATCAGAATGGTGGTAAAGGCGTTAACGGCCATAAGCTGCATGGCCCCGAACGAGGCGCCAAGACCGCAGCAGGCCAGCGCCGCGTGGTCGAAAGTCACGCCGTCGGGGACCTTGGGCAACAGCCAGTCCGGCTTGGTGATATACTGGGCATAGGTCGGATGGCCGGGGCCGCCGGGAGCAAAGGCAGCGCCCTGCAGAACGTCCTGACAATGGATGTAGTCGCCGCAGACGCACAAGGCGCAGCACCCGCACCCATAAAGCGGCATCGCCACCACGCGGTCCCCGACCTTGACCCGCCCCGGCCGCGCCACCGCCACGACCTCGCCCGCCGCCTCGTGTCCAAGGGCATCGGTCGGGGTTCCGGCCAGAAAACTGCGATATTCGGTGCACATCGGCGCGGCGCGAACCTTGACCACGACCCAATTGTCATGCGGCACCGGTTCGGGACGGTCGACAAGGGCGGCGCGGCGTTCCGACAGAATGGCTGCTTGCTTCATGGCGCCCCCGATGTCTTGGGGATGACCTTAGGGCGATCGGGCGTCACAGACAATCGGGCGCGGCCGGTCAGGAAAAAGGCCCCATTTCGGGGGCCTTTGGTTATTCCGCCGGGACCTTGATCGCCTCGTCCGACAGGGGATGAGGCAAGTGGATCAGCATTTCCTTCGGGCAGATTTGCAGGAAATTCGCCCGTTCGCCCGCCCAGTTGGCCAGAATGCGCTCGCCATGGCGGCTGCCGGTTTCGGCGACATGCTGTTCGATCAGGCCGCGCAGTTGCGCTTCCCAATGAGGATGCGAGACAGCGCAGGTGACAAGGCTTTCGAGGTTGACGAAATCCTCGGCTATGCCTTTGGGATCATAGACATAGGCCATCCCCCCCGTCATGCCCGCGCCGAAGTTGGCACCGATCCGGCCAAGAATCACCGCCACGCCGCCGGTCATGTATTCACACCCGTTCGACCCGCAGCCCTCGACCACCACCGACGCGCCGGAGTTGCGGACGGCAAAGCGCTCACCCGCGCGGCCAGCGGCGTAAAGATAGCCTGCCGTGGCCCCATAAAGCACCGTGTTGCCGATGATGGTGTTGTCGGCGGCGGTCAGCGGCGAGTTCATTGCGGGTCGCACGGTGATCATGCCGCCCGACAGGCCCTTGCCGACATAGTCGTTGGCGTCCCCCATCACCTCAAGCTTGAGCCCGCGGACGGCGAAGGCCCCCAGCGACTGGCCGCAGCTTCCGGTCAGCTTGACCGTCAGATGGTCGCGCTGCAGGGCGTTGCGCATCCCGAACTTCTTGACGATATGCGATGATGCCCGCGTGCCGATGGTGCGCAGCGTGTTGCGCACGGCATAGGAAAGCTGCATCTTCTCGCCCTCGTCGAAGAACCGTGCGCCGTCCTTGACGATCTCGGCGTCAAGGGTGTCGGGCACATGGTTGCGCGGCTTGGTGCGGTCATAGGTGATGCGCTGGGCCGCATCGACCGAGATCAGCAGCGGGTTCAGGTCGAGATCGTCGAGATGGGCCGAACCCCGGCTGACCTGACTGAGCAGGTCGGCGCGGCCGATGATCTCGTCCAT
>JANMCI010000240.1:0-4006 GCA_031361245.1 Rhodobacterales bacterium | reverse complement strand
GCCTCGGGGCGGCCATCAACCAGCGGCACCCTGCCCCGCGCCTCCAGTTCCGGCACGGCGCGCAGGTAGTTGGCGAGCCCGGTCGCCCAGCCAAAGGCGCGCACCGGCACCTCGGCCGCGCGGCCTGCCCCCAAGGCAAGGGCCGCCAGCCACATCAGCCCGGCGCCGGTGTCATCGAGCTAGGGGTCAAACGCCGCCCGGTCGGCAAAGGCGTCCTTGTAAAAATCCCACCGGCCCGCGCCAGTGCTACGCAGCGCAAACCGTCCCCGGCCAAGGCACGCAGAGCCTCGGGGCGGCCATCAACCAGCGGCACCCTGCCCCGCGCCTCCAGTTCCGGCACGGCGCGCAGGTAGTTGGCGAGCCCGGTCGCCCAGCCAAAGGCGCGCACCGGCACCTCGGCCGCACGGCCTGCCCCCAAGGCAAGGGCCGCCAGCCACATCAGCCCGGCGCCGGTGTCATCGAGATAGGTGTCAAACGCCGCCCGGTCGGCAAAGGCGTCCTTGTAAACATCCCACCGCCGCGCGGCGATCAGACGGTCCAGCACGTCGACCGGCAGGTCGGCGTCGCGGATCAGATCGTGCAGCGGCCCTGCCACCTCATGCGCCCGCGCCTTGGGTTCGGCGACCACATCGCGCCACCATTGCAGGCGCATCTCGGCAATCATCGGCTCTTTGGTCACCCAAGGTGCGCGCGCCGCCTCCAGGTTCAGCGCGTAAAGCGGCCAAAGCCGCGCCCGTGCCGCCATGGGGGCGGCCATGGTCGCGGCAAAGCGGTCCGGGTCGCCGCGCTCGACCAGGGCGGCGCAGGCGTCAAGGCTCACCGCGGCGCTCCGGCGTCGCGCACCAGTTTCCAGGTGATGGCATCCAGAAGGGCCTCGAAACTGGCATCCACGATGTTGGCGCTGACCCCGACGGTGGACCAGCGGTGGCCGTTGCTGTCCTCGCTGTCGATGATGACACGGGTCACGGCCTCGGTGCCGCCCTGGGTGATGCGGACCTTGAAATCAACGAGGTGGAGGTCGTCGATCACCGTCTGATAGGGCCCCAGATCCTTGGCCAGCGCCTTGGAGAGGGCGTTGACCGGACCGCGGTCATTGCCGGCGTCGTCTAGGCTGTCGCTGACCGACAGCATGATCTGATCGGCGATGCGGACCTCGACCACCGCTTCGGACAGGGGTTTGCCGGCGCGGCGTTCGACCGTCACGCGGTAGCGGGTGACCTCGAAGAACGCCGGCAGGAGGCCCAATTCGCGGCGGGCGAGCAGTTCGAACGACGCCTGCGCGCCGTCATAGGCATAGCCCTGATCCTCGCGCTCCTTGACGACCTCGAGGATGCGGCCCAGCCGGACGTCACCCGGCGGCACCGCGATTCCGGCGGCGACCAGACGGGCGCGCAGGTTGGACTGGCCGGCCTGATTGGACATCGGGATGATGCGCTCATTGCCGACCAGCGCGGGATCAACATGTTCGTAGGTCGTGGGGTCCTTCAGGATGGCCGATGCTTGCAGCCCCGCCTTGTGGGCAAAGGCCGAGGCGCCAACATAAGGCGCCGAGCGCAGCGGCACCCGGTTCAGGATGTCGTCCAGCATCCGGCTGTCGCGCAACAGGCCGTGCAGGCCCTCGCGCGTGATCCCGGTGTCGAACTGGCTGGCAAAGGGCTCCTTCAGCAGCAGGGTGGGGATCAGGGTGGTCAGGTTGGCATTGCCGCAACGTTCACCAAGGCCGTTCAGCGTGCCCTGGATCTGGCGCGCCCCGGCCTCGACCGCGGCCAGCGACCCCGCCACGGCATTGCCGGTGTCGTCGTGGCAATGGATGCCCAGCCGGTTGCCGGGGATGCCCGACGCTATGACCTCGCCAACGACGCGGTGGATCTCTGACGGCAAGGTGCCGCCATTGGTGTCGCACAGCACGATCCAGCGTGCCCCCGCGGCGTGGGCGGCGCGCAGGCAGGACAGGGCATAGGCCGGGTTGGCACGGTAGCCGTCAAAGAAGTGTTCGGCGTCAAACAGCGCCTCGCGGCCCTTGGCCACCACATGGGCAAAGCTGTCGGCAATGGCCTGACGGTTCTCCTCCAGCGACACGCCCAAAGCGGTGGAGACATGGAACGGGTGCGTCTTGCCGACAAGGCAGACGGCGGGGGTGTCCGCGTTCAGCACGGCGGCCAGCACGTCGTCATTGTCGGCGGACCTGCCGACCCGCTTGGTCATGCCAAACGCGGTCATCGTGGCGCTTGTCGTCGGCGGGGCGGCAAAGAACTCGCTGTCGGTCGGGTTGGCACCGGGCCAGCCGCCCTCGATATAGTCCACGCCCAAAGCGTCCAGCGCCACGGCAATCTGGCGCTTTTCGGCGGTCGAGAACTGGACGCCTTGCGTCTGCTGGCCATCGCGCAAGGTGGTGTCAAAGAGGTAGAGACGGGTTTTCATGCTGCCGCCTCCCGGGGGCCTAAGAATTTTCGGACGAAAATTCTTCTCTTGAAGCGGGTCATTGGAGCGCCTCCAGACTGGCCAGGTCAAAGCCGGGTCCGGGGCTCAATTCAACCCCCGACTTCATCATCCGCACCTCGACCCCGGCGGCTTTCAGCGCCGCTTTCAGTGCGTCGACGGCGGAGAAATCCTTGCTCGCCATGGCCGCCGCGCGCAGATCCGCCAGCCGCTCCGCGAACGCAGACAGATCCGGCCCCTTGGCCCAGTCGCCCATATTTGGCAGCAGAAGACCCATCAGCCATGCCGAAGCCAGCAGTCCAGCGCCATCGCCCTGCCCGGCCGCGGCGTGCAACTCGGCCAGCGCTCCTGCCGTGTTCAGGTCATCGGCCAAGGCCGCCACCATCCCCGGCAGGGGGCTTGGTGCGGGCTCGATGCCCGCGACGAGACCACGCCACTTGCGCAGCGTCGTCTCGGCCTGCTCGGCCTTCTCGGTCGTCCAGTCCATCGGCTTGCCGTAATGCGTGCCCAGATAGACCATCCGGATCACCTCACCCGCAACGCCCTGATCCAGCAAATCCCGCACGGTAAAGAAGTTGCCCAAGGACTTGGACATCTTCTTGCCCTCGACCTGCAGCATCTCGTTGTGCATCCAGACCCGCGCAAACCCCTCGTCAGGATGGGCGCAGGCCGATTGGGCGATCTCGTTTTCGTGGTGGGGAAACTGCAGGTCCAGCCCGCCGCCATGGATGTCGAACGACCCGCCCAGAAGTTCATAGCTCATCGCCGAGCATTCGATATGCCAGCCGGGCCGCCCCTTGCCCCAGGGTGACGGCCAGCCCGGCAGATCGGCGTCCGAGGGTTTCCACAGGACAAAGTCCAGCGGGTCCTCCTTGAACGGCGCGACCTCGACCCGGGCGCCGGCGATCATGTCATCGACCGAACGGCCCGACAGCGCGCCATAGGCGGCATAGGACCGCACCCGGAACAGGACATGGCCCGCCTTCTCATAGGCGTGACCCTTGGCGATCAGGTCTTCGATCATGGCGATCATCGCGCCGATGTATTCGGTCGCGCGCGGCTCATGGTCAGGCCGCAGCGCCCCCAATGCGTCCATGTCGGCGTGATACCAGCCGATGGTTTCGGCCGTGCGCTCGTGGATCAGTGTTTCCAGCGAGCGGGGGTCGCCAGCGGCCTTCCTCGCCTGAGCGGTGGCGTTGATCTTGTCGTCGACGTCGGTGAAGTTGCGCACATAGGTCACATGGGCCTCACCATAGACGTGGCGGAGCAGCCGGTAGAGCACATCGAACACCACCACGGGACGGCCGTTGCCCAGATGGGCGCGGTCATAGACGGTCGGGCCGCAGACATACATCCGCACGTTCAGGGGGTCGATCGGGGTGAAGTCCTCCTTCACCCTCGTCTTGGTATTGTGCAGGCGGATCGTGACCATCATCTCAGACCTTATCAGGGCGCAAACAGACGCCGCGGCGGGTCTAGCAACTTCGTTCGAGTTAGGGAACAGAAGAACGCCCGCGCGACTTTCAAGTCAGCAGGTAATGCAGCAAATCAGCAGGGTTGCATGCGT
>JANMCI010000257.1:0-12095 GCA_031361245.1 Rhodobacterales bacterium | reverse complement strand
GGTCGAGGATTGCGGCAAGGATTTTGCCAATTGCACCGTCACGGTCGGCGGCCAGATCTCCAACCGCAAGGGCGTGAACGTGCCCGACGTGGTGCTGCCGGTGGCGGCCCTGTCGGACAAGGACCGCACCGATCTGGAATTTGCCTGCGAAATGGGGATCGACTGGCTGGCCCTGTCGTTCGTTCAGCGCCCCGAAGACGTGATCGAGGCCCGCGCGCTTGCCCGTGGCCGCGCCGCCATCCTGTCCAAGATCGAGAAACCCGCCGCGGTAAAGGCCTATGACGCCATTCTTCAGGTCTCCGACGGCATCATGGTTGCGCGCGGCGATCTGGGGGTCGAGCTGCCGGTCTACTCGGTGCCGCCGATCCAGAAACGCCTGATCCGTGGCGCCCGCGCCGCCGCCAAGCCGGTGATCGTGGCAACCCAGATGCTCGAATCGATGATCGAGGCGCCCGTGCCGACCCGGGCCGAAGTGTCCGACGTCGCCACCGCGATCTACGAAGGCGCCGATGCGGTCATGCTCTCGGCCGAAAGCGCCGCCGGGAAATACCCGATCGAGGCGGTCGCCACGATGAACAACGTCGCCATCTCGGTCGAAAAGGACCCGACCTACCGTCAGGTCATCGAAAGCAGCCGTGTCATCCAGCGCGAGACCATCGCTGACGGCATCGTGGCCGCCGCGCGCGAGATTGCCGAGGCGACCAACATCAAGGCCATCGCCTGCTTCAGCCAGACCGGCACCACCGCAGCGCTGGTTGCCCGCGAGCGTCCGCGCGTGCCGATCATCGCGCTGACGCCGCTGATGTCCTCCGCCCGCCGCATGGCGCTGACCTGGGGCCTGCACAACGCGATCTGCGAGCCGCAGGAACGCTTCAAGGGCGCGGTTCTGGCGGCCGTCCATGTGGCGCGCCGCGACGGCTTTGCCAATGTCGAGGACATGATCGTGCTGACCGCCGGGGTGCCGTTCAACGTAAAAGGCACAACCAACATTCTTCGTGTGGCGCCCTGCGATGAAAGATTGATTTCCAAGGTCGATCCTGAATAATCAGCACAATTGTGTTGTGAGGTTCGATCATGGATACCGATCTTTTTCTGGTCGTTGGCATCGTCGTATTTGCGCTGGCGATCCCTTCCCTGCTGTCCGCCTGGGTTGAGGGAAGGGTCCCCCGCGCCGGTGCCGTCATGGTGCTGATCGGTGGTGTGCTGGTCATGACGGCCCTGTCACAGCACGCCCGAGGCTATACCTTTGCCCAGATTCCGGACGTGTTTTTCAGCGTGATCGGACGCTATGTCAACTAGAGCGGTTCGGGGCCAAATCCTGCTTGCATCCGGTCCCGCCTCCCCCTATAGCAGCGCCTTCTAATACCCCGCACGGATGGCCCACGTGGCATGCCTCCCCGTGCCTGTAACCACGGAGATGGAAATGCCCAAGATGAAGACCAAGTCGGCGGCCAAGAAGCGCTTCAGCTTCACAGCCTCCGGTCGTGTGAAGGCCGGCGTTGCCGGCAAGCGCCACGGCATGATCAAACGCTCGACGAAATTCATTCGTGACGCAACCGGCACCATGCTGCTGAGCCCGTCCGATGCGAAAATCGTCAAGAAATACATGCCCTACGACCGGTAAGGAGAGCACCAGATGTCCCGCGTAAAATCCGGCGTAGTCACGCACGCCCGCCACCGCAAGGTGATCAAGAAAGCGGCAGGCTATTACGCCGCCCGCTCGACCAACTTCAAGACGGCAACTCAGGCCGTTGACAAGGCCCAGCAGTATGCGACCCGCGACCGCGCCGCCCGCAAGCGCAACTTCCGCGCCCTGTGGATTGCCCGTATCAACGCCGCCGTGCGTCTGTTCGATCCGGCTTTCACCTATTCGCGCCTGATCAACGGGCTGGCTCTGGCCGGCATCGCTGTCGATCGCAAGGTTCTGGCCGATCTGGCCGTGCATGAGCCCGAAGCGTTCAACGCCATCGCGGCCCAAGCCAAGGCGGCGCTGCCCGTCGCTGCTTGAACGGACCCGAAGCCAAAGACAGAACCCCGCCTCGTGCGGGGTTTTTTCATGGCCATGACGACGGCGAAATGACGGCCTTTCAGGGCTTTGATTCGACCGGACAGCCCGTGCGACAAACCTTTCCATGTGGTTAATGGAAACTGGTAACTGTATGTAGTTAAACGATAAAACACGATGTCGTCAAAAGCGACATTTTCAGAAAGTCCCCTGAGTGACCGACCTCTCCCTGCAAAACCGTCCCGGCCTTCCCGACGCGCTGCGCCTCCTTCTGCCGCTTTATCCGCGTGTGGACTGGACCCGTCACGAAAATTTCGACGGCCTCGTCAGCTTCTGGCTCGACCGGCACCTCAACTTCCGCGACCTCACGGCCCGCATGTCGGCCGGGACCGCGGCTCTTCTGGACCGCTCCACCGACCCGCAGGCCCATGCCGCCACCCTTGCCCGGCTTGGGAACCGCTTCCTGCAGGAACTGCATGGCCATCATCAGATCGAGGACATGCACTTCTTTCCCCGCCTGACCCGGCTGGAACCCCGCCTGACCCGCGGGTTCGCGATGCTGGAAACCGATCACCTTGCCATCGACGGCCTTCTCAACCGCTTCACCACCACGGCCAACGCCGTCCTGACCGATCCCACCAACCTGACCGCCGCCGCCGCCTTCGCCGCCGACCTTGCCATCATCACCGCCCTTCTTGATCGCCACCTCACCGACGAAGAGGACCTGATCGTGCCCGTGATCCTGCACCACGGCCCAAGCGCGGTAGCCTAGCGCCCACTTGCATCCGCCTGGCCGTAAGGCTAGCACCATCCCGCATCTGAGGGAGACGCGCATGGACGGGCTCGACACGCTGAAAGCCAAATACCTCGCCGCAGTGGCCAGCGCCGCTGACGAGGCCGCCCTTGAAGAGGTCCGCGTCGCGGCCCTCGGCAAGAAGGGCGAGATCTCGGCCCGGATGGCCAGCCTCGGCAAGATGGAACCCGACCAGCGCAAGGCCACAGGTGCCATGCTGAACGCACTGAAGGATGAGATTGACGCGGCCCTCCGCGCCAAGAAGGCCGCGCTGGGCGACGCCGCCCTAGACGCCCGCCTGCGCACCGAATGGCTGGACGTGACCCTTCCCGCCCGCCCCCGCCCGCGCGGCACCATCCACCCGGTCAGCCAGGTGATGGAGGAACTGACCGCCATCTTCGCCGACATGGGCTTTGCGGTGGCCGAGGGTCCGCAGGTCGAAAGCGACTGGTACAATTTCGACGCCCTGAACATCCCGCCCGAACACCCCGCCCGGCAGGAGCACGACACCTTCTTCATGCACCGCGCCGTGGGCGACAACCGCCCGCCCCATGTGCTGCGCACCCATACCTCTCCGGTGCAAATCCGCGCCATGGCCGAACAGGGCGCGCCGATCCGCGTGATCGCCCCCGGCCGCGTCTACCGCATGGACATGGACCAGACCCACACGCCGATGTTCCATCAGGTCGAGGGCCTCGCCATCGACCGCGACATCTCGATGGCCAACCTGAAATGGACGCTGGAAGAGTTCTGCCGCGCCTTCTTTGAAGTGCCCTCGGTCGAACTGCGCTTCCGCGCAAGCCACTTCCCCTTCACCGAACCCTCGGCCGAGGTCGACATCCGCTGCTCGTGGGAGGGTGGCCAGCTTAAGATCGGCCAAGGCGACAAGTGGATGGAAGTTCTGGGCTCCGGCATGGTCCACCCCAAGGTCCTGTCGGCCGCCGGAGTGGACCCGACCCAGTGGCAAGGCTTCGCCTTCGGCATGGGCATCGACCGCATCGCCATGTTGAAATACGGCATCCCCGACCTGCGCGCCTTCTTCGAGTCCGACCTGCGCTGGCTGCGCCATTACGGCTTTGCTGCACTGGACATGCCCGATCTCGCAGGGGGCCTCAGCGGCTGAACCGCCGGAGTTTTCCAGCTCCGCGCCCTAACTCTGCCTGCGCGAAGCAAGGATATTTCCCGTCGCCCAAAGTGGCGATATGAGCCCGGCAAAGGGCTAGTTCACCCGCGCGCCAAGGACCATGTCGGCCATTTGGCCATAGCGGTTCAGGATCAAAAGAAACAACAGCATTGTCATGCCCATCAACAACACGAGCCGAAGAGGGCGGACGGGTTTGCGGTCTTTTGGGATGTGAATCATCGGGTCCATTCCGTTAATATATCCCCCAACTTGCGTTGAATTATGGCGGACTCTGCCCGTCTCCCGCGACAACCCGTTTCCCCAATGGAAACCGCCACCGCAGCGCTTCCCCTTCCGCCCGCTTTGCGCTAATCCCCTTGGCGACCATCCTTAGGGGCATCCAATGAAATTCACCCTGTCTTGGCTGAAAGATCATCTCGCAACCCAGGCCCCGCTTGAGGACATTCTCTATGCCCTCACCGATCTGGGGCTTGAGGTCGAGGATGTTGATAATCCGGCCGAAAAACTGGGGGGATTCCGCATTTGCCGGGTGATCGAAGCCCAGCCCCACCCCAATGCCGACCGCCTGCGCCTGTGCCGGGTGGCCACCTATCCCGCCGGCCCCGGAACCGCGATGGTCGAAGTCCAGGTCGTCTGCGGCGCGCCAAATGCCCGCACCGGCCTTGTTGGCGTCTTTGCTCCCGTTGGCACCCATGTCCCCGGCACCGGCGTGGATCTCAGGCCCGGCGTGATCCGAGGGGTTGAATCGAATGGCATGCTGTGTTCCGAGCGGGAACTGATGTTGTCCGACGACCACAACGGCATCATCGAGCTGCCCGAGGACGCCCCTCTCGGCGCGCGTTTCATCGACTACCGCGGCCTCAGCGATCCCATGGTCCATATCAAGGTAACCCCAAACCGTCCTGATGCGCTTGGCGTGCGCGGCATCGCCCGCGACCTTGCCGCACGCGGCCTTGGAACCCTGAGAGCCTTGGATATTCCGGTCATCAAAGGCAACGGCGACTCCACCGTCCAGGTTGCCATCGACCCGGCTCTGAAAATCAAGGGTTGCCCGCACTTTGCCGGTCGCACCATTTCTGGCGTCACGAACGGACCATCTCCTGTCTGGCTGCAAGACCGGATCAAAGCCATTGGCCTGCGCCCGATTTCTGCCCTTGTCGATATCACCAACTATTTCACCTTCGGCCTGAACCGCCCGCTGCACGTATTCGACGTGGCCAAGCTCAATGGCCCGTTGCGCATTCACCCCGCTTCGGAAGGGGAAGAGTTGGTGGCACTGGATGGCAAGTCCTATGCTCTTCGGGCAGGGCAGATGCTCATATCCGACAATCTCGCTCCTCAATCTCTTGCGGGAATCATGGGCGGCGAGAATTCGGCCTGCACACCCGACACGACCAAAGTTTTTCTGGAATCCGCTTTCTGGGATCCGATCACCGTGGCTACCACCGGTCGGGCGCTCAAGATCAACTCAGACGCCCGTTACCGGTTTGAACGAGGAGTTGATCCGGCATTTACGATCCCCGGTCTGGACCTGGCCACGCAGATGATCCTTGAACTTTGTGGTGGAGTGGCTTCGAATATTGCGGTTGACGGTGAAGCCCCCGACACCTCGCGCAGCTTTACGCTCGACCCCGCCCGCGTCGTCAGCCTCGTTGGAATGGATATTCCCGAAGCAGAACAGCGCAAAACGCTGGAATCTCTTGGTTTCACCTTGAGCGGCGCTCAGGCGTCCCCGCCCTCGTGGCGCCCTGATATTCTGGGGGACGCCGACCTGATTGAAGAGATCGCCCGCATCGCGTCACTGACCAAACTCCAGGGCAAGCCGCTTGCGCGCGCGGTTGCAGGCGTACCACGGCCGATCCTGACAGCCAATCAGACCCGCGAACGCGCCGCCCGTCGCACGATCGCGGGACTTGGCTACAATGAGTGCGTGACCTACAGCTTCATCGACAGTGTCGCCGCCAGCCTGTTCGGCGGGGGGGCCGATGCCGTGCGTGTCGATAACCCCATCTCGTCCGAGATGACCCATCTGCGCCCTGACCTCTTACCCGGCCTCCTCCGCGCCGCCGCCCGCAATCAGGCCCGCGGCTTCATGGACATGTCCCTGTTCGAGGTCGGACCGGTATTCCACGGCGGCGAACCGGGCGAACAGCATCTTCAGGCAACCGGCCTTTTGGTAGGCCAAAGCGCTCCCCGTGACCCCCACATGTCGCGCCGTGCCGTCGATGTCTTTGATGCCAAGGCCGACGCGGAAGCAGTCCTGGCCGCGCTTGGAGCCCCGTCCCGCGTCCAGATCACCCGCAAGCTCCCTGTCTGGTTTCACCCGGGTCGCTCGGGTGCCATTGGCCTCGGCCCCAACATCATCGCCACCTTTGGCGAGTTGCACCCCAAAGTCCTGTCCGCGATGGACCTCAAGGGCCCCGCCATGGCTTTCACCGTGCTGATCGCCAATGTGCCCCAACCCAAGGCGAAAACGCCCATCCGGGCCGCCCTGACCCTCAGCGACCTGCAGGCCGTTGACCGCGACTTCGCCTTCGTGGTCGATCAGGGTGTCGAGGCTTTGACCGCCATCAACGCCGCCATCGGTGCCGACAAGGTGATGATCGAGAGTGTGCGCGTGTTCGACCAGTTCATCGGCGAGAAAGCACAAGCTCAAATGGGCGAAGGCAAGAAATCCATCGCCCTGACCGTGCGTTTGCAGCCTGTTGACAAGACCCTGACCGATGCCGACATCGAGGCCGTTTCGGCCCGCATCGTCGAAAAGGTCAGCAAAGCCACAGGCGGCACTCTGCGCTCTTGAGTTAAGGGCAGGTTAACGCCTGCCCGAAAAACTGTTTGTTTTCAAATGACCGGTCTCTGTCCCTCGTGTGGACAGTCGTCAGGACTTGCGGCTGAACAGCTTTCCAAACCACCCTTTGGCGCGGTCACCCGCTTCTTCAACCTCTGCAACAGCCGGGTCCACCATCCGCTCACGAAATTGCATCCACATCCTGCGCAGCATGAACACCACGAAAGCCAGTATCAGCAGAATGACGATATTAACGTAGGGAATGATCTGCACGTCCGGGGCCGCAACTTCCTTGACCCCGACAGCATTTGGGTAAATCGACAGGAACGGAAAGCGCCAGCCATAATGGGTGACCAACACCCACTTCGGGGCTTCTGCTGTGGATTTGAGATTGCCCGCTTCGGCCTGCAAATTCGAGCTGTCATATTTGAAATAGGGCGGCCAGACCCAGCCGGTATCCTCGTTCCGATAAACGATGACCGAGCCATCCTCGAAAGCCGCTTCGATGAAACGGATATCGCGGGTCGTGGTGCTTTCCGCCGTTCCGGTATCCGGCGAGGCATAAGCCCAGGCGTTCTCGGTCCCGACCGTGGTCAGACGATTGTAGGTGTTGGTGATCCGGACGATGTCGTGTTGCGGCAACTCGTAGTGAAGGAATGCAGCCACAAGCAGCAACCCGACAATCCAGAACGCCCATTTGACCTTACGCATCTTGCCGCCCCTATTGATAATCCACGTAATAGACCGTGGCAGCCACAATCACTGCCGGGATGATATAAACCAACACGATCAACTTGCGCCTCAGCCCATGTTCATAGGCATCAAGCCCGGCCTTGATATAATCATCGCGGCTTCCTTCGACACCACCTGCGTCGAATTCCTTTTCCAACCGCTCACGCCGGACCGAGCGCGAATAGATCGCGACGAGCCAGTAAACCACCGTCAGCCCGATGAAACCGAAGAAGATCAATCTGATTATTGCTATCATCGCCTGCTCCTGTCTACTGCACCCCATGGCCCCACGACCGCGCCCAGATCGCGGGCTGGTTCAGCAGATCCATGATCCATCCCCGGCTCCGGTCCGAAAAGAGACTGCCGCACCCCCTGCGCGTCAACCTTATATTCCCGCTCCAGAAAATCTGCCACATATTGCCGCTTCCGGTCCGACCATGTAGCGTAAGAGGCATAGAACAGTTCTTTGTGCACAATATACATCTGACGCACATCCATCGGCGACAACTCGGCCAGCAGCATGTTCACGAGATCTCGCAATGGCCCGGGCGTCGCGCGGAATGAATAGAAATAGGCCGGATGTTCCGAGGTGATCTTGGGCCATTCGCCCTTGTCCTCGACCCAACGCAAGAGAGCGCCCAGACCCTGAAACTCCGCCGGCAGCGCATCGCCCAAAGTGTAGGCCACCTTGCGCAGTTCCGTCCGCCGCGCGTCGCCGATCTCGATGCCCAGCCTGTCCGCCGCGTCGACCAGAATGAAATCCATCTTCTGCCGGATCACGGCCGCGGCATCCATGCCCCGGGCCGTCACAATCGGTTCCGACAAATCATTGCGCGACAGAAAGTCTGCAATCTCGTTGCGCTGCTCCAGAGTGTAGACGGACGAAATGGGCACCGGGCCCACCTGTCCCCGCGCAATCATTGCCGGGAATTTCACATCGCGAAACAGATAGAGCCCGCCGAATAACGACGTCCAGAAACTGCCCTGCGGATAACTCCTCGGCTTCAGGCTGATCGGCACGCGCGTCACATCACCGGTCTTCTTGGCAAGTTCGATCATGTTCGCAATCAGCACATCATCGCGCCAACCTTCCGGCTCAGTGCGAAACCTCTCGATCTGCTCGGCCAACTGCCCCGCCGCCGCCACATGCCCGCCAGTGGTATCCGCGTCCACAGTGATTTGCCGTACATCCAGAAGGCGGGCCGCACTCGCCATCTCGTAAACGCCACTCTGCAGTGTGCCAATCACCGCATCCCGTGCGGTAAGCGCGAAAAGCTGTGCCTCATTCACTTCGACATAGTCCTGCAGGATCGCCCGAGAAGTCGAGAACACCATGTTGAGCAGCGGCGCGTTCTTCTGCGCCGTCGTCAACAAAATGAAACTGCGGTTGCAGCCATTGGGGTTCAGATACTCCATATCCTCCAGTTCATCGCCAATCTCGGGCGAGAACCCCGACAGATCGACGTGAAAGTCCGTGAGCTTCGTCTCTTTTCCGCACAGCGCCTTCATGGCACGCTTATAGCGTTCGACCAAAGCCGGCGAGGACACCTCGATCAGGTTGCCAAACATCAGCCCCTTTTCAATCAGCCGCTTCATCGCGTCCCCTGCCCATCAACAGCCCGCGCCGCCGCTCCACTCCCTGTGCCCGCATCAACCAGACCAGCGCCAAAACCGGCCCCCAGAGCAACCCCATCAGGGCGGACCGCTCCAATGAAGCCCAAACGCCAAGAAAGGCCCCGTCGTTGATCTGCGCGTAAAGTCGCAACATCAGTCCTGCTCCCGCGCCCCAGACCACCAGCAGTGTCACCGCCATCATGGCCGCCAGACGCCCCTGTGACAGCGTCCGACCTGCCAGGATCGCGGGCAGCACAACGGCCAACGCCACCAGCACCGCCAAAGGCAGGATGCCATTCGCAAGGTTGAGGTAAAGGATATCAGCCACCCCGCCCCTCCAGATACCGCTTCTTCGCCTCTTCCTGACGCCCGAAATCCCGGACCATCCCCTGAATGGCGACCTCATCCGACTTGTCGGCATAGCGGAATTCGCTGTCGGCGTAGCGGTTGATCTCCTGGATCACCATCTCCACCGTCATCGGCTGCATCAGCCCGCGGATCATTGCGACCTTGTCGTCATAGGGTTTGAACAGGAACAGATCGGGGTTTTCCATCCACTCATCCGGCAGTTCGAAATCCATCGCCCGCACCTTGACCGCATCGGTGATGTTCTTGACCGCCCGCCCGGTAAACCGCGCATCCGCTGCCTTGATCGCCGTCAGATAGGTCCCGAGCTTGGCGATCGTATCCAGCGCCCCAATGTCCCGCGCAACCTGGTCCCAGACCTTGCGCAAACCCTCCTCATGCGGCACGGCATAGCCCGCATAGCTGGCGCTCACCGCCTTCTTGATCTCCTGGCTGGCAAACAACTCGGCATCCCCGACCGGAATGGCGTGGTTCTTGCCCAACAGAAGCGCCAAGATATCAATGTAATCCTCGCGGCTTTGCGGCCCGTCGACCAGAAACCGCGCCCCAGCCCGCTGGCGCAGGGCATCGTCCACGTTTTCGGGGAAGTTCGAGAACATCCCGAAGGTGCAGTTCCCCCGCACGACAGTATTTGCCCCGGCAAACGCACCCATGAAAACTGCCGTCACCTCTTGCTGGCCTGCGCTCGACTGCCGGTCCCCGCGTTTGCCCGCCACCTGATCAATGTCGTCAATCGTGCCAAAGCCGATCACCGAAGGATCCAGGACGGAATCGACGAACGCCTTGGCATTCTGCCCCGACTTGCCCTGATAACTGTCGATCTGATCAATCGAAAAGTTCTGATAGCGAAAGGGATAGCCCGCCACCTTGCAGTAATCGTTCAGCAATCCCGCCATCATCTGGATGAGCGTCGTCTTCCCCGTCCCAGGCGCGCCATCGCCCATGAAGGTGAAAATGAACCCGCCCAGTTCGGCAAACGGGTTCAGACGGCGGTCAAAATCATAGGCCATCAGCATCTTGGCCAGTTTCAGGCTTTGATACTTGGCAATGTGGTTGCCGACGACTTCCGACGGCTTCTTGAACTGGATCGTCAGGGCGCCGCCCTTCGACGCCCGCGCCGGTTTGAAGCCGGCCAACGCCAGCCCGTCCGCCTCGACCTTCCACGAGGCGCCCACAAACGCCCCCAGCCGCGCCGCGCCTTCGGCCCGCTGCGCCACCTTCTTCATCAGCGCTTCGCAAAACGCCGCCACCGTCGCCGCCAGCCGCGCCTCATCCGTCGCAACCATGCCGATATCCTGATCCAACTCCCACAGCGCCCCGTGCAGGGCTAGCGGAGCGTTGTCAGTCAGCACCTCCTCGACATCGCCGATTTCAACAGCCAAAGATCCAAGATTCGGCGCCAGCAGAAACGCCGTCGCATTGGCGAACACATGCAAGGAAATCAACGCCTCGGCGGCCAAAAGTTCTGTGAATTCAATCCGCCGCGCATCCGGCAGCCGCGCCTCCAGATTGGCCTTCTTCAACTCGGCCAGCCCCGAGGCCGCGCCAAACTCGGCCCCCATCGCCAGCGCAATCGCCAAGCCCCGACGCAAGGCGCCAAGGACCGAGGCTTGAAGCGGAGAGGTCAATCCATCCCCCAAACCCTGCACCCGCTCGACCAGCCGCACGCCACCCGCCCGCGCAACAGGTTGCGTGACCAACCCCGGCGTGGTCGACCGGAACCCCCGCCGCACCCCAACCCCGGGCGACCGTTCCACCGCCACAACCTCAGCCGCGCGGGCCAGCCGTGGCGCGTGGTCAAACCCGGTCAGCAAGGCCAGCGCCGCGTCGTACTGGGCGCGCACCGCCTCTTCACGCAGTTCCATCGTGTCGCGTGCGCCGGTCATGGTTACCTCACAGTTTGTCGGGAATCATGCACTTGGCCAGATCGCCGCCACAGGTCAGCATCTTGGCCCCGCCCAAAACCGTCACCGCCTGCACCCGCGTCACGACGCTGGCGGGATGCATGCAATAACCCGCCAACGTACGCTGCGGCGGCGGCTCGCGCCGTCCCGAATGGGCGGCATGGGCGCGGGAGGTGACCATTTCGGTCCGGTAGAATTCACATTTCGTCATCTTCTGTCCTTCAGGCTGGAATGATCCGGTCGCCCGCCCCCACCACAAACTTTCGAACCGATCGAAAGCCCGGCGGGTTCAGCTCTGCCAGCGCCTGATAGGGCCTTTCGGGCAGGATGACCATGCGTTCGGTCCGCGTGGCCCCGGTATCGGCCCCGCGCCCCGAAAACGGGTCCAACGCAAAGACCTGACGCTCCACCGTAGAGAACCACCCCGCGCTGACCGCTTCCTCGCGTTCGCTGACCAGATCCTCGACCGTCCAGACCAGTGCCCAATCGTCACCGTCAGGCGCATTGGCGTTGGCCAAGACTTCAGAGATCGGGCCGGATTGCAGGGTGAAGTCATGGGAGTACATCGGTCCCAGATGGATGCGGCGCAGACGTTTGGGGTGCAAGTCCTCAAAATCCTTGTCAAATCCGGTGGCGATGGTCAGCAGCTTCAACCCCTCGACCGACTGCGCCATCAGATGCGCGCGCACTTGCGGCCAGCGCACATCGTCATTCGGCAACAGCTTGCGCCCCGAATCCTCGACATCCAT
>JANMCI010000227.1:0-9702 GCA_031361245.1 Rhodobacterales bacterium | reverse complement strand
CCACCGCGTCTTGCGGGGCGGAGCCGCCCTGAAACTGGGCCCGACCGAGTTTCGGCTTTTGGCCACGCTTTTGGAAAAGCCGGGGCGGGTGTTCAGCCGCGAGCAGCTTCTGGACCGGGTCTGGGGGCGGGACATCTATGTCGACAGCCGGACGGTCGACGTTCATATCGGGCGGCTCAGAAAATCGCTGAACGCCCTTGGCGGCGAAGACCCCCTGCGCACCGTGCGCGGTGCGGGGTATGCGCTGGGATAGGGCGTCCAGATCTGGACGCTTTTTTAAAGCGTTTAATTTCAATGTGTTGGCTTTTATAAATTAACCCGGCGGTAAGGAAGGGGCTAAACGGGCAATTTCGGGCCCGCGCAAGCCCGTCGATACGGTGTTGATCTGATGACTGCCTTGGCGTCAGCGCCCGGCCAGACGGTGCAGGATGGCAGAGGCGTCATCGTGAATCTCGTGGAGGATCCCGGCGGCGGGCATGATCTTGTTGACCAGCCCCACGCCTTGCCCGGCCCACATCGGCAGCGCGTCGATGTCGCCTTCCACATCGGCCGAAGGCATGAAGGGCCGGTAGCGGACGGCCTCGCCCAAGGCGTTTGAACGGGCCACAACCTCGCCCTCGCCGGGACGCTGGCCGGATACGGGCCTGCCCGCCGCCTCCCAGGCATCTACAACCTTGTTGCGCAACACCCGGTGCGGGGCATCCGGCCAGCCAATGTCGTAAAGATTGTCGAGATAGACCGTGTCGGTGGCCGACGCACCCAGCAGCCGTTCACGGTAGCGCGGATGCAGCCGGACCTCGGCGCTGCCGAGAAACCGCGTGCCGATCCAGACCCCCGAGGCGCCCAGAGCGAGGGCGGCCGCCATGCCGCGCCCGTCCGCGATACCACCCGCCGCCACGACCGGTAACGGGGCCACTGCATCGACCAAAGCGGGCACCAGCGCCATCGTGGCGACCTGCCCCCGCACATGGCCGCCGGCCTCCCAGCCCTGTGCCACGATGACATCGACGCCTCTTTGAACCGAAAGCAACGCCTCCTCCGGCGACCCGACGGAATGCAGGACACGGGCCCCCCGGTCTTTGGCGCGTTCGACCAGCCCGCCGGGATCGCCCCAGAAGAACGAGACGACCGGGACGCCTTCCTGCAAACAGGCTTCCAGCCGCTCTTCCTGCGGGAACGCCATGTTGAGGTTCACGGCGAATGGTCGGTCGGTCAGCGATTTCAGCTCGCGGATTTCCTTTTGCAACATCGCGATGTCGGAACGCCACAAATGCAGGGTTCCAAGGCCGCCGGCGTTGCAAACAGCTGCGGCCAGCCGAGTGACAAAGCCACTGCCGCCCATCGGGGCCTGAATGATCGGGATTTCGATGCCGAGCAGGTCACAAAGCGCGGTTCTCATGGCGATGCCGTTTTGCCGGGGACTGGATCATCAAGCAATTCGCCCTCCCATGTCGAGTCGCCAGGGATACTGCGCCCAATGTCGCAGCAAGAAAAGACGATGGTTTCGCGGCATGGGGTGGGCGTGAAGCCCGACCTAGATCAGCGCGATCAGTCGGGTGGCCTCATCCCGGGGGGCGGCCAGTGCTGCGCGGTCCTCGCCGGGGAAGAACCGGGCGCGGGTGGCGGTGGCCAGCGGATGCGGGATCAGGATCAGGACGCGGGGGCCGATGGTGATAGTCTCGGCGGCCCAGGACCGGGCCAGCGCGATCTGGGCGGCCTTGCTGGACCCGTAAGCGCCGAAGAATTTCTGACCGGCGCGCGGATCATCAAGGAAAACGGCGGTGCCGTGACCGGCCTTGAGCAAGGGCTCGACCATCGGGATCAACTGGCCGGTGGCGCGAATATTGGTGGCGATGGACTTGTCCCAATCCTTGGTGTCGAGCGACCCTGCCGGGGTCAGCGGGGCGGCATGAATGGCGGTGTGGGCCCACAGCTGCAGCCCGCCCCAGCGCTGGTGGATGGACAGGCACAGATGGCGCATCGCGTCATCATTGGTCACGTCCATGGGGGCGAGCGTCAGGCGCCCTGCGCCGGGAAGTCCGTGCGACTTGACGCGGTCGTCGAGCTCTTCAAGCCCGCCGGTCGTGCGGGCGACGGCCACGACATCCCAGCCCTGAAGGGCAAGCTGCTCGGTCAGGGCGGCACCCAGACCCCGCGAGGCTCCGGTAACAAGGGCGATCTTCTGGGTCATGCTGTTCGGGTCCGGTCGTTGGTCCTGGTTGCGGGGGCGGAAGCCTGCGGCGGGAGTATTTGGGGAAAGCTCAAATGGCAAGGGCGGGTCAGCGACCCGACGCCGCAATCTCGTGCAGGCGGGCGTCGATGAGGCGCAGGATCAGCGATTCGGGCAACGGATTGTCCGGGGTGAAGGAGATGGCACCCGGCGTGGTCTTGAAGCCGGCAAGTTCGGTGGCAAATTGCGGGATGATGTTGCCGGAATGGGGGTAGTAGCCGCAGTTCACGGCAAAGGCGGCATAGCCTGCGACCATGCGGCCCTTTTTGCCCGGCTGCCGGAAACCCGGCATCGCATAGCTGAGGCATTCGATGTGATCGGGCAGGCGGCGGCGGATGATCTCGCGAAGGGTTTGCAGGGTCGCCCGCTGGTCGGAGCGCGGCAGGGCCGCGAGATAGGCGTCGACCTCGGCGCTCACTGGGCGGCTTTCATCTCAAACCCTTCTTCGATCTTGTCTGAAGGGACCACGGGGTAATCGCCCGAGAAGCAGGCGTCGCAGTATTGCGGGCTGGCGGCATTGCGACCGTTGGCCTCGCCCGCCGCACGGTAGAGGCCGTCGAGCGAGATGAATTTCAGGCTGTCGACGCCGATCCAGTCGCGCATCTCGTCTTCGGACATGGTGGCGGCGAGAAGTTTGGAGCGTTCTGGCGTATCGACGCCGTAAAAGCAGGGCCAGGCCGTGGGGGGGGAGGCGATGCGGAAGTGAACCTCGGCAGCGCCGGCATCAAGGATCATGTCCTTGATCTTGCGCGAGGTGGTGCCGCGAACCACCGAGTCATCGACCAGAATGACCCGCTTGCCCTTGATCAGGGCGCGGTTGACGTTGAGCTTGAGCCGAACGCCCATGTTGCGGATCTGCTCGGTCGGCTCGATGAAGGTGCGGCCCATGTATTGGTTGCGGATGATGCCCATGGCATAGGGGATGCCGCTTTCCTGGCTGTATCCGATGGCGGCGGGGGTGCCGCTGTCGGGCACCGGGCAGACGAGATCAGCCTCGACCGGCGCTTCGCGGGCCAGTTCCACGCCGATCTGGCGGCGGGTCTCATAGACTGAGCGGCCGCCCTGAATGCTGTCGGGGCGCGAGAAGTAGACGTGTTCAAAGATGCAGAAGCGCGATTTGGCGGGGGCGAAGGGGTGGGTCGAGTTCACGCGGCCGTCTTCGATGACGACCATTTCGCCCGGTTCGATCTCGCGGATGAATTCGGCGCCGATGATGTCAAGGGCGCAGGTCTCTGACGCCAGTGCCCAGGCGGTGTCGCTGATCCGGCCAAGAACCAGCGGGCGGACGCCGAGGGGGTCGCGGACGCCGATCAGTTTGGTGCGGGTCATGGCGACGATGGAGAAAGCGCCTTCGACGCGGCGCAGCGCGTCCTTGATGCGTTCGCCGATGGTTTTCTGGATCGAGCGCGCCATCAGGTGGATGATGCATTCGCTGTCCGATGAGGACTGGAAGATCGAGCCACGTTCGATCAGTTCGCGACGAAGGGCGGTGGCGTTGGTCAGGTTTCCGTTGTGGGCGATGGCGGCCCCGCCCATCGAGAACTCGCCAAAGAAGGGCTGCACGTCACGGATGGCGGTGGCGCCCTTGGACCCGGCGGTGGAATAGCGGACGTGGCCAATGGCCAGGGTGCCGGGCAGGGTTTCCATCACGTCGGGCTTGGTGAAGTTGTCGCGCACATAGCCAAAGCGGCGGGCCGAATTGAAGCCGGTGACGGGGTCATAGCTGACAATGCCGCCGGCTTCCTGACCGCGATGCTGAAGGGCGTGGAGGCCGAGGGCCACGAAGTTCGCAGCATCCGCAACGCCGATTACACCAAAGACGCCGCATTCCTCTTTCAGTTTGTCGTCATCGAAAGGATGGGCAAGGTATGGGCGCATGGAGCCTCCGAATCCCGAGGTGGCGATGCGCGTGGTTTAGGACTTTGAGGCGGCAGTGTCACGCCCCGAATGCCGCAATGCGGCAGTTCAGTTGCTGGGCGCTGCGGTGCTGTCAGCGGGGGCTGCCGTGCCGTCGGCGGCCGGGGCGCTGCCAGCAGGGGCGCAAACCTGCGTCAGATCGTTGTAGCGCCCGATGATCCAGTTCGGCACATCGTCCGGTACCGAGGCGCTGATCTTGTCCTGAAAGCTGGCATAGACCTTGGCCGAGCGGCTGTCGTCGATCATCTTGACCGAATTGGTCAGACTGGCCTTGTCATAGACAAAGAAGGCGACGGCGATCAGCAGCACACCGCGGGCCACGCCGAAAAGAAAACCGAGACCCTGATCGACACCCCCAAGCGCGGAGCGCTGGACGACTGAGGAAAAGAGCGGGGTGAAAAGGGCCGCGATGATGAGGCCCAAGGCAAAAACGCCAGCAAAGGCCGCCACGATCGAAAGCTCGCAATTGTCGGCGAGGAATTTGTTGAGGACCGGTATTTCCTTGATCAGCGGTTGCGCTGTGGGGGCGAAGATGAAGGCAAGGATCGCAGCGCCGACCCATCCCGCGATCGCCATCGCCTCACGGACCAGACCACGAGAATAGGCGAGGATCGCCGAAAGCACGATCACGCCTGCCGCTATGCCGTCAATCAGGGTAAAGCCGTCCATCTGGTTTCCTTCGCTTAGCCCGCACCGAACATGTCACCGACGAAAGCGGTCAGATCAGGCATCTGGCGCACGGCCATTCCGGTATCCTGCCCAATCTTGGACCGTGTCGGCGCAATTGCCTGTGTGAAACCAAGTTTCGAGGCTTCTTTCAACCTGTTTTCGGTCTGACCTACCGGACGGAGCGCTCCTGACAGGCTAATCTCGCCAAAAAGCACCATATCTGGCGGAATTGCCACATCTTCGCGGGCAGACAGGATTGCTCCGGCAATGGCAAGATCGGCGGCGGGTTCGTTGACACGCATGCCGCCCGCGACGTTCAGGAACACATCAAGTCCGGCGTAGGAGATGCCGCAGCGGGCCTCGAGCACGGCCAGTATGGTGGAAAGGCGGCCACCATCGATGCCGACGACGGTGCGGCGCGGGGTGCCGAGGGTGGAGGGAGCGACGAGGGCCTGGATCTCGGTCAGGACGGGGCGCGTGCCCTCGATGCCGGCGAAGACGGCGGAACCGGCGGTGGCTTTCTCGCGGTCGCTGAGGAACAGGGCAGAGGGGTTGGTGACCTCGGCCAGGCCGTCGCCGGTCATCTCGAACACGCCGATCTCGTCCGCAGGGCCGAAGCGGTTCTTGACGGCGCGCAGGATGCGGAACTGGTGACCGCGTTCGCCCTCGAAATAAAGGACGGTGTCGACCATGTGTTCGACGACCCTTGGTCCCGCAATCTGACCCTCTTTGGTGACATGGCCAACGAGGATGACCGACACGCCGCGTTTCTTGGCGAAGGTGACCAGTTCGTGGCTGGCGGCGCGGACCTGAGAGACGGAACCGGGGGCGCTGTCGACCGTGTCGAGCCACATGGTCTGGATTGAGTCGATGACCACCAGGCCGGGGCGGTGGGTGTCAAGCGTGGTCAGGATGTCGCGCAGGTTGGTTTCGGCGCCGAGGGCGACCTTGGCGTCCGACAGGCCAAGACGCTGGGCCCGCATCTGGACCTGGGCTGAGGCCTCTTCGCCCGAGATGTACATGCAAGACAGGCCCTTGCGGGCGAAGGCGGCGGTGGCTTGCAACAGAAGCGTGGATTTTCCGATGCCGGGGTCGCCGCCGACGAGGATGGCTGAGGCGGGCACGAGGCCACCGCCGAGCACGCGGTCGAGCTCGTTGATGCCCGAGGCGGCGCGGGGTGGCGCGGCCTCTTGCGTCGCAAGGTCGGTCAGGGGGATGCCCTTGCCTTTGGCTCCGAGCGCCTTGGGGCCGGCGGAGAGCGGCGCCTCCTCGACGATGGTGTTCCAGGCGCCACAGGCCTCGCAGCGACCGATCCATTTGGAATGGGCGGCGCCACAGGCGGTGCAGGTGAAGGTGGAGGAGGGTTTTGCCATGGGGCTTGATGCGATGAATTGGCGAAGGGGGCAAGGGGTGTAGCGGCGATCAAGCGGAGCGGCGTTCCGCCGCGCGGTCTTGATCTCGCCTCTGGCGCGGTGCGCCAACCGGCTCGGGGCAGCGTCGGACCGGGGTGTCTGGCGGCAGGGAAGGGGGTCAGGCGGCCTTTCCACTGCGCAGGCTGATGGCAAGGGAGGTCAGGATGCAGGCAGTAAAGAGGTAAAGGCCCCAACCGGTTTCGATGGTGGCGTGGCCGATGCCTTTGGCGATGACGATGTAGAGGGCGATCAGGAAAACGTCAGCCATGGCGAGCTTGCCCAGGGTGTGGAGGACGGGCAGCGTGCTGGGTTTCAGGAGGTGCCAGTGGATGAGGGCGAGCCCGATGGTCTTGGCATAGGGGGCGAAGATGGCGAGGAAGGTGACGAGGAGCGCCAGGGCGGGATCGGTTTCCCACAGGGACTGCAGACCGGAGACGACCGAGATCTCATCCATCCCGAACCACGGCAAGAGGGCCGCGCGCAGAAGGGGCGCAAACCAGGCGATGGGAAAGAGGATCAGCAGGGTGAGGTTGAGGTATTTCACCGGGGCAGGGTGGGGGAGGGCGTGACTTTGGTCAAGGGGGCGCCTCCGGCGGGAGTATTTGACAAGGTGCAATTACGGGATGTCCGCATGTGGGACAAACGCGGGGCCTTGATACAAAAGGATAAATTCTGGGGCCGTTGGGCAAGTGTCAAGAATAGGCCGACGTCAGTCGCGGTCGTCACACGAGCAGGGTCGCCTTTGCGGGGAAAGCGGCAGGGCGGCGCTAGCGGACGGATTCGATGGGGCCTTCGGCGCGACCATGGATGAATTGCTGCAAATAGGGGTCGGGGGCTGCATCCATTTCGGCGACGGGGCCGGTCCAGCGGATCAGCCCGTCATGCAGCATGGCGACGCGGTCAGCGATGGCGCGGACCGAGGACATGTCGTGGGTGATGGTCATGGCCGTTACCCCCATCTCGACCACAATCTCGCGGATCAGGGAATTGATGACGCCGGACATGATCGGGTCAAGACCGGTTGTGGGTTCGTCGAAGAAGATGATCTCGGGTTCGGCGGCAATGGCACGGGCCAGACCCACCCGTTTTTGCATGCCGCCTGACAGCTCGGCCGGGAAGAGATCGGCCTTGTCGGGGGTCAGGCCGACACGGCGGAGTTTTTCGACGGCAATGGCTTTGGCATCGGCCTTTGGCAGGGCCTTGGCGCCGCGCATCAGCCGAAAGGCGACGTTTTCCCAGACGCGCATCGAATCGAACAGAGCGCCGCCCTGAAACAGCATGCCGAAGCGGGCGAGGAAGGGGTCACGCTCGGTTTTGGTCACGTCGGTGCCGTCGAGTGCGATGGTGCCGCGATCAGGAGTGACAAGGCCGAGGATCGACTTCAGGAGCACCGATTTGCCGGTGCCCGAGCCGCCGATGATGACCATGCTTTGCCCTTTGGCCATGGTCAGATTGACGCCCTGCAGAACGCGGTTGGGGCCGAAGGCTTTGTGAACGTCGGTCAGGGTGATCATGATGTGAAAAAGAGGCCGGTGAGGACGTAGTTTGCAGCGAGGATGGCGACCGAGGCGGCGACCACGGCGGATTTGGTGGCGGCGCCGACCCCTTGGGCGCCTCGGCCCGAATTCAGACCGAAGTAACAGCCCATCAGGGCCACGATGAAGCCGAAGACGGCGCCTTTGACGAGGCCGGAGCCGACATCCCAGAACTCAAGAAAGTCGGTGGTGTTCTGCAGGTAGGTGGCCGAGTTGAAGCCGAGGCGCGAGATGCCGACGAGCCAGCCGCCCGCGATGCCGATGCTGTCGCCCACGGCCACGAGGACCGGCACGGCGAGGGTGGCGGCCAGCACGCGGGGCACGGTCAGGTATTTCATCGGGTTGGTCGAGAGGGTGACGAGGGCGTCGACTTGCTCGGTCACCTTCATCGTGCCGATTTCGGCGGCGATCGAGGAGGCGACGCGGGCTGCGACCATGAGGCCGCCCAGAACGGGGCCGAGTTCGCGGGCCATGCCGATGGCGACGATCTGGGGCACCACGGCCTCGGCATTGAAGCGGGAGCCGCCGGAGAAAATCTGGAGGGCAAGGGCGCCGCCGGTGAAAAGCGCCGTCATGCCGACCACTGGCAGGGAGAACCAGCCGATCTGCAAGAGGGCATGGCCGAATTCGCGGAAGTAAAAGGGTGGGGTCACGAGGTGGCGCAGCGTTTGCAGGGCAAAGAGCGCCAGGCGTCCGAGACCGGCGAGGGTGGCCAGAACCGGGCGACCGAGGGCGGCGAGGAGGCGGGGCACGATCGCCAGACTTTTGGGGATCACCGGCGCGTCTCCAGGTAGCGCCGCTTCAGGCGGGGGCCGAGGCCGGTCAGAATCTCGTAACCGATGGTGGTGGCAGTGTCGGCCAATTGGTCGAAGCTTTGCATGGGCCCGATGAGCGTGAGATGGTCAGGGACGGCGGCAAGGTTGCTCACATCGACGGTGATCATGTCCATCGAGACGCGACCGACGACCGGGCAGGGCTCTTCGCCCGCCCAGAGGATCGCGGTGTTGGACAGGGTCCTGGGGAAGCCGTCGGCATAGCCGCCCTGAACGGTTGCGATGAGGGAGGGACGATGGGCCATCCAGGTGCAGGAATAGCCGACCGGCTCGCCCGCCGCAACAAGGCGGGTCTGGATGACGGGGAGCGTGAGCGATACGACGCGGGCCGCGCCTTCGTAGGGGCGACCGCCGTACAGGCCGATGCCGGGGCGGGTCAGCTCGAAGTGGTAGGCGGGGCCGAGGAGGATGCCGCCGGTCGCCGCAAAACTGCGCGGCAGGCCGGTGCCGTCGGTCATGGCGTGGAAATTGGCCAGCTGTACTTCGTTCAGCCCGTGATCGGGGTCGTCGGCGCAGGCGAGGTGGGACATCAAAAGCTCGGGACCGGCGTCGAGGACGAAGGGGGCCACGGCCTCCCATTCGGTTTCTTCCATGCCGAGGCGGTTCATTCCGGTGTCGAGCTGGACGCCGAAGGCGTGGCCGGGCAGGGATTCAAGGTGACGGGTGACCTGGTCGAGCGAGTTCAGCATCGGGGTCAGGTCGCAATCGCGCAAGAGGGCGGTATCGCCGGTCATATGGCCCGACAGGATGTTGATCTGGGGACCGGGGCCAAGGATGGTGCGGGCGTCGGCTCCTTCCTCGGCGGAGGCGACGAAAAAGCGGCGCGCCCCGGCCTGGGCCAGGCATTGCACGACAGGGCCGAGCCCGAGGCCGTAGGCGTCGGCCTTGATGACGCCGGCAGTCTGCACGCCCGAGGCCGAGGCACGGTCAAGCGCGCGCCAATTCGTGGCGACGGCATCAAGGTCGATGGAAAGGACGGGGCTGGCCATGGCCCCGGGTTTTGACAGGCGGGCGGGCGGGGTCAAGGGGAATCTTTGGCTTGGGCGGGGGGGAGGTGGGGGGCTTGCCTGGGTGCGTCAGGTCACGAGGTTCGGGCCGGGGGCTGG
>JANMCI010000198.1:0-2307 GCA_031361245.1 Rhodobacterales bacterium | reverse complement strand
TCGATCGGCGTGCCCTCGATATGGGCGATGTAGACCCGGGTGCCACGGGGCAGGAGGGCGCGGAAATCCTCGACCTTTTCGGCGGTGCGCGGCATCACCTCGATCGAATAGCCCTTGAGGAAGGCCTCGACGCTGACGGGGACTGCGGCCGGCGTTATGTCGCGGCGGAAGTTGAAAAGGGCCATCACAGTCTCCTAGCGGCCAGCGGCCCAGCCATCAGCGGCAATCAATGATTTCAGGCGTTCGGTGTCGAATTCGGCTTCGATCCGGGCGGCTTCGGACGCGGCAATGGCGTCGGGCTCGCCGTCCACGGTGACGGGGGCGGCCTTGCGCCACTCGGCCAGATAGGCATCCGCATCCTTGGCGCCGATCTTCATGGCACAGCGGTCGATGGCCTGTTCAAACCGCTCGGTCAGTTTGACCTTGGAGCCGGAGCGGCCTTTGCCGACAATGACCTGGGCCGGGATGTCGCGCCAATAGACGATGGTGACTTCGGGCATGATGATTCCTTTGGGACGGGCTTGCCTGTGGTTTAACTGCATTCAGCGACCTGCAGTGTCGGATTTCGACACTGCACCGCCTGGTTGCGACGGTGTTCAGAACACTTGTGAACCGGATGCATCGGCGTTAGCGTGAGGGCAACCACATATGGAGGGCGGCAATGGCGCCCGAGCGTCCCCGGGGGGAGGACGCGATCCCGCTGCCGGTCGAGCCAACTGCTGTTGGCGCCCGTCAGACAGACCCGTCGGCCCCCCCAACGGCCGGGTCCAGATCGCTTTATGCGGCGCTGGATCTGGGAACGAATTCGTGCCGCATGCTGATTGCCCAACCAAAGGGCAGTCAGTTTCAGGTCATTGACAGCTTCTCAAAGACTGTCCAGCTCGGGGTCGGGCTTGAGGCGTCCGGGCGGCTCAGCCGGGCTTCGATGGGGCGCACCATTCAGGCGCTGCGAATCTGTCAGAAGAAGATCGAAAAGCACGGGGTCGAGCGGCTGCGGCTGGTGGCGACCGAAGCCTGCCGGCGGGCGCGCAATGGTCAGGACTTCATGCGCCAGATCAAGCGTGAGACCGGCCTGACGGTGCAGATCATCGCAGCCGAGGAAGAGGCGCGGCTGGCAGTCATTTCCTGCGCGCCGCTGGTGAAACCTTCGACGGAACAGCTGCTGGTGGTCGATATCGGGGGCGGATCAACCGAGTTGGTGTGGATCGACCTGTCCGAGGTGGAGGCCGAGGATCGTCCGCGGGCGATCATGCGGTTGCATTCGGGCTTTCACTCGCAAGGGCCGAAAGACGCGCGGGTGGTGGACTGGATATCGGTGCCGCTGGGGGTTGCGACGCTGAAGGATCAGTTCGCCGACGTTGACGACGATGCCGCACGGTTTGCGCTGATGAGCTGGTTCTTCGAGGAGAATCTGTCGGCCTTTTCGCCCTACAATGCGGCCCAGTCGCGGGCCGGTTTCCAGATCATCGGCACCAGCGGCACGGTGACGACGGTGGCAGCCTCGTTCCTTGGCCTGCGCCGATATGACCGGGCCAAGGTGGACGGGCTGGTGATGACCTCTGACCAGATCGACTTCGTGATCCGGGAATACCTGTCGCTGGGGCCGGACGGGCGGCGCAGTGACCCGCGGATCGGGCGCGACCGCCACACGCTGATCATGTCCGGAGCGGCTATCCTTCAGGCGCTGATGCGGATATGGCCGACGGATCAGCTGTCTGTCGCGGACCGGGGTCTGCGGGAGGGGCTGCTTTACGCGCAGATGAGCGCGGATGGCGTATTGGAAGACGGACCGTTCGAATGACCGAGAAGAACACATCAGGGCCCAAGTCTTCGGGCCGGGGCCAGCGGGAATTGCGGGTCAGGGTCAAGACGGCCAAGGGGCGCAAGTTGAGCTCGACCTTGTGGCTGGAGCGGCAGTTGAACGACCCTTATGTGATCCGGGCCAAGAAGGAAGGCTACCGGGGGCGGGCCGCCTACAAGATCCTGGAGCTGGACGACAAGTTCGGCTTTCTCGTGCCCGGAGCCCGGGTTGTCGATCTGGGGTGCGCGCCGGGCGGGTGGTGTCAGATTGCCGTGACCAGGGTGAATGCTTTGGGCGAGAACGCCAAAAAGCCGATCGGAACGGTTCTGGGGGTCGATTTGCAGGCGATTGAGCCGATCTCGGGCGCTCAGGTCCATCAGCTGGACTTTCTGGCCGAAGGCGCCGAGGATCAGGTCAAGGAATGGCTGGGCGGCAAGGCTGATGTGGTGTTGTCGGACATGGCGGCAGCCTCGTCGGGGCACAAGGGGACCGATCACCTGAGGATC
>JANMCI010000134.1:0-19601 GCA_031361245.1 Rhodobacterales bacterium | reverse complement strand
CCTTTCACCTCTTCCACGATGGTCTGGCGGAGGGCGGCCAATTGGCCGGCAATAGCCGTGGTAAACATGCGGGCGTCGGTCAGCAGCGAGGCAAAGTCGAAGCCCTGTGCAAATGCGCGGGCGATCATGGCGGCGGAACCGGTATGGATGCCTGCCAGGCGACCTGCGGCCTTGGTTCGGGCGGCGATGGCGGCAATGGCCTGCAGAACCTCGGGCGCGGAGGGGGCGAGCGTAGGTTCAAAGCCAAGTGACAGGCCAAGGTCGGAGGGGCCGACATAGACGCCGTCAATCCCCTCGACGGAAAGGATGGCCTCCAGGTTGCCCAAGGCTTCGCGGGTTTCGATCATTGCAAAAACCAGAACCGATCTGTTGGCGGTTTTCACATAGGACACGCCGTGCACCATATTTGCGCGGGTCGGGCCAAAGGAACGGCTGCCCATCGGCGCATAGCGCGTGGATTGTACAAGGGCGCGCGCATCCGCAACCGTGTTGATCATGGGGCAGATCACCCCGGCAAAACCGGCATCAAGGCATTTCATCAAGATACCAGGTTCGTTCCACGGCACCCGGGCCAGAACGGGGGCGGGCAAGCCTTGCAGCACCTGCAGCATGGTCAGGGCGAGTTGATAGTCGATCAGCCCATGTTGCAGATCCACCGTCATCAGGTCGAACCCGGCACGGGCCATGATTTCGGCGGTGACGGGCGACGGGAGGGCACACCAGCCGTTGACGGCTTTGCCCCCGGCGGCGAAGTGTTTGTGCAGGTCTTGGGTCATTCGGGCCTCAGGTTGACAGCCAGTTCTGCAGATGGGCTGCGGTGGCTTTGGGGTTTTCCAATGTGGGAAGGTGGGCTGCATCCGGCACGATTGCAAGTCGTGACTGCGGCATCAGGGCATGCATCTGCTCATGGCGGTCCCGCGGGCAAAGGCGGTCCTGTTCGCCCATCAGCACCAAAGCGGGGCCTTTGAACGCGGCGAGGATCGCCGTCTGGTCGGGTCGGTTTTTCAGTGCGCTGGATTGACGGGCAAAGACCTGCGGGCCAAGGGTCAGGGCCATTGCCATGCAAAGGTCAAGGATCGGCTTTTGGCCGGGACCAGGGGCGAGGTAGTTGGGCTTCATCTCATCGCGCAAAACGGCCGCGAGGTTGCCGGCGAGCGCCATGGCGATTTGGGGAAGCCGGGCAGCCTGCCCGTCGGGTGTTTCGGCGCGCGGGTTGGTGTCGAGAAGGGCAAGACGTTCGACGCGGTCGGGGGCTTGGGCGAGGATTTCCATGGCAACGATGCCGCCCATCGACAAGCCTGCCAAGGCAAAGCGCGGCGGGGCTGTTTGCAGGATAGCGGCGGCAAGGGACTGAACCGTGTCATGTTCGGTCGGCAGCGCGTGGTGAATTGGGCAGGCGGCAGTGAACCCGCCCCACATCCGTGCATCGCACATCATACCCGGGATCAGCAGGAGCGGCGTCATTTGACCCGCCGGGCGCCCTCGCTGAGGGTGGCAAGTTTGGCCCAGGCGATTTCCGGGTCTACTGCGCCAAAGCCGGCAAAGGTGCCAAAACCGCAATCGGAACCTGCGATCACCCGATCCGTTCCCAGTATATTGGTAAATCGTTCAAGGCGTTGCGCCACAAGATCGGGATGTTCGACGAAGTTGGTTGTGGTGTCGACAGCGCCGGGGATCAGCACCTTGTCATCCGGAATCTCGGCTGCGCGGTCCCGGAATACTGTCCATTCATGGCCATGGCGGGGATTGGCCGTTTCGAACAGGATAAAGGTGGCGGGCACTTTCATCAGCAGGGGGAACACCTTGGCCATGTCGATGTCGCAGACATGCGGGCCTTCGTAATTGCCCCAGCAGATGTGCAGCCTGATACGGTCGCGCGGCAGGCCATGCAGGGCGTGTTGCAATGCCTCGACATGGGTGGCGGCGATCTTCAGGAATTCGTCATCGGTCAGGTTGGCAAACAGCATGTGGCGCGACAGTGCCAGATCGGGGCAATCCAATTGCAGGTCAAGTCCCGCGTCAAGAATGGTGCGGTATTCGTCGCGCATGGCCTCGGCCAAGGCCTGCAGATAGGCTTCGCGGGTGGAGTAATGGGCGTTTTGTAGGAACAGGCTGATCACGCCGGGCGAGGCGGCATTCATGAAGCCGCGCTGCACGCCATGGGTGGCCATGGCGGATTTCAGATTGGCGATGTCTTTTTGCAACTCGCCCTGTCCCTTGGACGCGACAGGGCCTATGCATTGGGGCCGGGCATATTGCGGCGTGCCGCCGTCCTGGGCCAGTCGGTCGAGGAACGTGGGGAACAGCTTCAGATCGGCGGGCGCGTTGCGCGGGCCGTCGCCGCCAAAGCCGGTGTAGCGGTCTTTGACATAGGTGGCATAGCTGATCTTGGACGCCTCGCCATCCGAGACGATGTCGATGCCCGCCGCCTTTTGACGGCGGACATTTTCGGCAACGGCGGCGGTCATACAGGCGTCGAACGCGGCGGGGTCATAGGCTTGGCCCTTTTCGCGGTCGAACAGGAAATCAACGACCTGTTGCGGGCGGGGCAGCGAGCCGACATGGGTGGCAAGAAGGGGCATGGCGTGTCCTTTACAACAGGCGGCCGGTGACCCCGGCGGGGTCGTCGGTGGCGATGACACGATATAGGCTTGCCTCACCGGTCATCGAAGGGGCAAGGGAATGCTCCAGACCAGGCGGGATGGCTGCCGTGTCGCCGGGATTGAGGACTGTGGAGCCACCGGCCCAGGACAACCGCCAATAGCCGCGCATGGGCATCAGGACTTCGTGCTGTGTCAGGGTATATGGCGTGTCAGGGATCGAGTTGCGCGAGAGCAGTTCGACCTCGAACCCCGGACGGTCGCGGAGTTTACCCTGCGCGCCAATGACCTTGGCAGGTTGGCGATCGCTAAGCGCCATCAGGTCCCAATACCGGGCGACATGGTTGGGGATCACGTCAGCCGTGGTGGGTTCGGGGAAGGCCTTGAGCTGCTCATCGGTGAGGAGCGGCATGGGGGGCACGCCGTCGGGCAGGTGCTGGCCCCTTTTGGTGTCATAAAGCTTGCCGTTCTTGCCCAGGATCAGTCCGTAATCCTTGGCGTCGGTGATGACCTGCGGGGCCCAGACCACACCGCCACCGGCATCATCGCCGCCGAGGACGGCCATGATCATCCCGTAATCGGTTCCAACATTTTCAAAGGCGCGGAAGATGCCGGTCGGGATGTTGAAGATGTCGCCTTCCTCGACGATGACCTCGCCCGCGGTGCCCCAGCGGCCCCAGAAAAACCTCCACCGGCCCTTCAGGACGAAAAACACCTCGGCGGTGCGGTGCGTGTGCAGCGAGTTGCGGCAGCCGGGCGGCTGGCCCGCGGCGCCGATGTTGAAGCTGGGGGTGTCAACGATGTGGACATGCTGATCGGGGGATTCAGAGACGCCGCCGCCGATGATGGTGAAATTTTCCTTGCGGTCGCTGCCCGGGGAGTGGGCGTCGATGAAGGCGGTTTTGCACGGGCGCAGGTCGCCGTATCGGACGATGCGGGTGTCCATCTCTTGCGGGGTCATCGGGGTCATCCTTGATAGCTGTGATCGGGGTGGCGCAGCAGGATCTGTTTCCAGATGGAAACCTCGTCCCACAGGCTGAATTCGCGGCGCAGGCCCCACGGGCCGAACTCGGCATGGGTGAAGCCCATGACATGGACCGGCGCGTCTGTCGGCGCGCCGTAGATACCAAAGCCAGTATGGTGGCCCGTCAGCGACCAGCGCACCGCGGCGCGGTCGGGCTGGCCGGGATCGGCGCGGCCGATCTGATGGTCGATCTGGAAGCTCGCATCAGGAAAGGCGGTGCGGAACTGCAGCCACTTCGCTTCGGCAAAGCGAATGCCCCAGCCGGTGACGTCGCCGGGATGATAGACGTGGACGGCCCGGTCGTATTCCCGGCCGATGACCGCGACGTCCTTGGCCATGATCCGCGTCAGGATCTCGGCAAGTCTCTGGCCAAGGGGGTGGCCGTTGCCCCGGGCTTTGTAGGGGCCGGGCAAGTCGATCTCGGGCGTGAATGGGCGACGGGCGTTCGCGGGCCCGCCTTCCAGCGCAATGCTGGCGCGGGCCCAGCTTTGCGGGCTGTGGCCCAGATGGCGGACCATCGCGGCCATGTCGTAGCAAAGCCATTCATCCTCGATCACGTCGTCCTTGACATAGCAATCGGCGATGCAACGGGCGGCCACAACGCGCCCGGTCGGCGGGCCGAAGACGCCGTGGCCGGTGTGGGTGCCAATGATCATTGAGCGGTGCGACGAAAGGTAACCTGCACCCTCGTCCCCCGACCAGATCACGTCGTCGCCATAGATCTGCCGGTCGGGAAAGGCGGCAAGCGATGCAAGTGTGTCGTTGATCACGTCGTCAGCGCCGACCATGACGCCAAGGGTGGACCGAGCAACCATCGCCTTGCCATAGGCCTGCTGCAACGAGGAAATCTGGCGGCCTTCCCAGATTTCGTAGGTTACGCCCTGAATATAGTCGGGCAGAGTGGCAAATCGCGAGGCCATGAGTTCCCTTCAGTCTGCGGTCCAGCCGCCATCGACGATCAGTGAAGTTCCAGTGATGAGGGCTGCGGCATCTGACGCCAGAAAAGCGACAGCCCCCATGAGGTCTTCGACCGCGCCCACCCGGTTCAGTTTCATCTTGGAGGCGATCCATGCGGCCCGTTCGGGATTGGCAAAGGTGCCTGCGGTCATGGCGGTGCGGATGAAGGTGGGGGCGACGGTGTTGACGCGGATGCCGTGCAGGCCCCATTCGATCGCCATGGATTTGGTCATGCCTTCCAGCGCGTGTTTGGTGGCGGCATAAACCGCACGGTCAATGCCGCCGACATGGGCCATTTGCGACGAAATATTGATCAGACTGCCGGGTTTGCCCGCCGCGATCAGCCCCTTGGCAATGGTGCGCGTCAGAAAATAGGCGGCGCGGAAGTTCAGACCGACAGCAAAGTCAAAGTCCTGCGCCGTTGTCTCGACCGCCGGGCTGTGGCGTGCACCGCCGGCAGAGTTGACAAGAATGTCAAAGGCCGGGCGATCAGCCAAGGCGGACTCGGTTGCCGGCACATCAGTAATGTCGAGCGGCAAGATGTGCGCGATCATGCCCGCGGCCTGCATCTCAGCCGCAAGGGCCTGCAATTCGGGCAAGCGGCGCGCGGCCAGCCAGACCTCTGCGCCTTGTTCGGCCAAAGCTACAGCCGCAGCCGCCCCGATGCCCGACGAGGCCCCGGCCACCAAGGCGCGGCGGCCATCCAGTCGGAAAGAGGGGGTGCGCGGCAGGGTCATTCGGCAGCAGCCCCGTAAGGCACGTTTTGCCCGCCATAGCGGCGCACGCGGATGTTGCACTGCTCGGCATGGCCCACGAATCCTTCCAGCATACACAGGCGCGAGCCATAGCGGCCCACCATAGCGGCGGCCTCATCGGTGACGATGCGCTGATAGGAATGGGTTTTCAGAAACTTGCCGACCCAGAGGCCACCGGTATAGCGCCCGGCCTTGCGGGTGGGCAGGGTGTGGTTGGTGCCGATGACCTTGTCGCCATTCGCCACATTGGTGCGTGCCCCCAGAAACAGGGCGCCGTAGCTGTGCATGTGTTCCAGAAACCAGTCGTCGCGGTCTGTCATCACCTGAACATGTTCCGAAGCGACGAAATTCGCAGTGTCCAGCATCTCTTGATAACTGTCACACAGGACGACCTCGCCGTAATCGGCCCAGGAGACCCCGGCGGTGGCGGCGGTCGGCAGCATTTCCAGCAGACGGTCCACCTCGGCCAGTGTAGCCTCGGCCAGACGGCGGGAGTTGGTGATTAGGACGGCGGGCGAGTTGTAGCCGTGTTCGGCCTGCCCCAGCAGGTCGGTGGCACACAGTTCTGCGTCTACCGTACCGTCGGCGATCAGCAGGGTTTCCGTGGGGCCGGCGAACAGGTCGATGCCGACGCGGCCAAAAAGCTGGCGCTTGGCCTCGGCCACAAAGGCGTTGCCGGGGCCGACTAGCATATCGACAGGTTGAATTGTCTCGGTGCCAAGGGCCATCGCACCCACGGCCTGCATGCCGCCCAGAACATAGATTTCATGCGCTCCGGCCATTTGCATGGCTGCCACGATGGCGGGATGGGGTGCGCCGTTGACCGGCGGGGCGCTGGCGATGATGCGCGGCACACCGGCCACAGTGGCGGTCAGCACCGACATATGAGCCGAGGCGACCATAGGGAATTTGCCGCCGGGCACATAGCAGCCCACCGATTGCACGGGGATGTTGCGGTGGCCCAAAAACACGCCGGGCAGGGTTTCCACCTCGATATCCGTCATCGAGGCGCGCTGCGCCTCGGCAAAGCGGCGGATCTGGGTCTGGGCAAATCGGATGTCGTCCATGTCACGTGGGGCGACTTTTTGCATCGCGGCATCAATTTCGGACGGGGTCAGGCGAAATGCTGCCGGACTGTATTGATCGAATTTTTCCGACAGATCGCGCACGGCGGCATCGCCGCGCGCCGCAATATCGGCAAGCACGCCCTCGACTGTGGCGCTGGTTTTGGCATCGTCGGCCGCCCGTTCAGATTCGGGTTTGCCGCGTTTGAGCCAGGTGGTCGCCATGTGATCCCTCGGCAGTGAATACGTTTGCAATAGTGATAGACCATGGCGGCGCGGGATGGCAAGCCGCAACTGTGCCAAGGTCGGCAAATGGCCGGATGGAGCGTGGCGCAAGGTATCAAAATTACTCGATTAGGACGGCGTTAAGCCTGAAGCGAGCGAAAATTTCCGGCCGGGTTAAACCGGTATTTGCAATCGTATGCAGGCACAGCTAGACTTAGGCGAACACATTGAGGGGCCCCTGGCCCGAAAGGAGCACTATGTCCAGTCTGCCGCAACCCTATCCTGCCGCCAAAGTGGTTTGGGTGAAAGCTCCCAGCCGCAACGCCGAGAACGACAATAAGCCGGTTGCCGATCTGGTAGCGACAATTCTTGCCGATGTGAAGGCGCGCGGCGATGCGGCGGTGCGTGAGTATTCGGCCAGGTTCGACAAATCAGACCTGCAAGTGTTTGAGGTCACGGCAAAACAGCGGGCGGCGGCGGTGGCAGGCCTGGACCCGCAGACGCGCAAGGACACAGAATTTGCCATCGCGAATGTGCAGCGGTTTGCGCAAGCCCAACTCGCCACCATCCTGCCGTTGGATATTGAGCCACTGCCGGGGGTGTTCATGGGTCACCGGGTGATCCCGATTGAACGGGTGGGTTGCTATGTGCCGGGTGGCCGGTTTCCGCTGCTGTCGGCGCCGATCATGACCATTGTGCCGGCCAAGGTGGCGGGTGTGGATGAGGTAATCGCCTGTCTGCCGCCCAATGCGCATGAGGCGATGGTGGCTGGGTGTCATTTGTCGGGGGCTGACCGCATCTTTCGCATCGGCGGCGCGCAAGCGATTGCGGCCATGGCTTATGGGACCGCGACGGTGCCTGCGGTGATGAAGATCATGGGGCCGGGCAATGCCTTTGTGAATGAGGCCAAGCGGCAGGTGTTCGGCCCGGTGGGGATTGATCAGCTGGCTGGGCCGTCCGAGATTTACACGCTGGCCGACGAGACCGGCGATGCCGAGATGATTGCCACGGATATGCTGGCGCAGGCCGAGCATGATGTGCGGACACGGGTCGGCCTGATCACCACCCATCGGCCCCTGGCCGAGGCGGTGCTGGTGGAGATCGGCAAGCAGATGGCGACTTTGTCGACGGCCTCGGTCGCGGCACCCGCTTGGGCGGATTACGGTGAGATCGCGGTTTGTGAAGATGAAGCGGCGATGATTGCTTATTCCGACTATATCGCGGCCGAGCATTTGCAGGTTCATACCAAGGACCCGCATGGGATGGCGGCAAAGCTGCGCAATTATGGGTCGCTGTTCATTGGCGAACTGGCCTCGGTCGTCTATTCGGACAAGTGTTCCGGGACCAATCATACTTTGCCGACCATGGCTGCCGGGCGCTATACCGGCGGATTGTGGGTCGGGGCCTATGTCAGGATTGCCACCCACCAATGGCTGACCCCCGAGGGGGTGCGGGTGGTGGGTCCGCCGGCGGCGCGGCAGGCAGCCAGCGAGGGGTTGGAGGGGCATCGGCGGGCGGCGCAACTGCGGCTGGACCGGATGCAGTCGAGGTGAAGCCGGAAGTGTCCACGCGTGGACACTTTCCTTTTTGCTGCGATCTCAATGGGTTAAATATCCGTTTTTACCTGATATTAAGACTTGACCTGCGGGTTTGGTGTGCAGGATCAACCCTATAAAGGCGGGCGTTGGGCTGAGTGGTCGGTGCTGTGTTCAAAGGCGTGACCAACGCGGCAAATGAGGTCATCATCACCGCGCCGCCCGATGAGTTGCATGCCCAAAGGCAGGCCGCCGTCAAAGCCGCAGGGCAGCGACAGGGCGGGCTGGCCGGTCAGATTGAAGGGAATGGTGCGCATCGGGGTCCAGACGGCTTTCTCGCCGTCGAAGGCGGAAAAGGGCAAGGCGGGGGTCAGGGTGGTGGCGGTCAGGATCAGGTCAACCCCGTCCATCGCGGCCAGCATTGCAGCGGTCAGGGGTGCTACGGCGCTGCGGGCCAGGGCCAGGTCGGCATCGGAAATGGCGGCCCCGAAAGCCAAGCATTGCAGGGTGGGGCGGCCATAGGTGGCGGCCCGTGTCGCGATCAGGTCGCGGTGACCTGCCAGCGCCTCGGCGTGCATAATGACCGAGGCTGCGGCCTCATAGGGGGCGTATTCGGGCAGGTCGATCAGGGTGATGCGGGCACCAAGCAGCGACAGGGCGGCGGCAGCGGCGTCCAGCGCGCCAATCAGCGCCGGATGCGCCTGGGGGTCGGTGGCATACCAATCACGCGCAAAGCCGATGGTCAGGCCCGCGACGCCTTGGCCAATGGCAGCAGAGGCCGGACGCCAACCCGAGCCATCGGTTATCGCGTCCAGGGTAAGGGCGGCCTCGGCCACGGTCGCGGCAAGGGTGCCGGTATGGTCAAGTGCTGGCGACAGCAGAAACGATCCGGCGCGGGACACGCGGTCATAGCTGGGCTTCAGCCCGACACAGCCGCAATAGGCGGCGGGCGCGCGGATCGAGCCACCGCTATCGGTGCCAAGCGCCAGGCGCACCAGCCCCCCCCCCACCGCGACAGCCGACCCAGAGGAGGAGCCGCCGGTGGTGTGGGCCCGGTTCCACGGATTGCGGGCGGGCGGGTCGGGCAGGTTCAGGTCAGGACCAACCATGCCGAATTCGTAGGTGGCGACCTTGCCGATCAGAACGGCACCTTGCGCCCGAAGCCGGGCGACGGCCGGACTGTCGGTTGCGGCAATGCGGCCCGCCAGAACTGCAGAGCCGCTGGTGGCGGGCTGGCCTGCCACATCGGTCATGTCCTTGACCGCCACGGGCAATCCGCAGAACGGGCCGGGATCGTGGCCCGCGGCCAACATCGCATCAGCTGCGTCGGCCTGGGCCAGGGCATCGGCGGCGACATGGGTGAAGGCGTCCAGACCCTTGCGGGCCGTGATGCGGTCCAGCACGGCCTGCACCAGTGCGCGTGAGGTCACAGCGCCCGAACGCAGCGCGGCAGCTGCCTGAAACAGCGACAGGTCGGGGAGTTCGGTCAATTCGCGGCGTCCAGATAGCGCGCCACGCGGGCGACCTCTGATTTCATGTGAAGTGCCCCTTGCAGGGCGGCGGCAAAGGCCCGGTCGTCAAGGACAATGCCCTTTTCCGCCAGCATCTTGCGAAAGGCGTCCGGGGTAAGTTCGGTCATTGTCCTTCTCCATGTTTGCGGGTCGAGCCACGGATGATCAGAGCGGCATCCAGCACCACCCGTTTGGAAATACCCGTGCCCTCGGATATCTGGGTGAGCAGCATCTGCACGGTTTCGGCCACCATCAGTTCAACATTCTGGCGCACCGTGGTCAGATCATAGGCAGGCCATGCGGCAGGTGGCACGTCGTCAAAGCCCACGACCGACACATCCTGCGGCACGCGCAGCCCCAATTCGAACCGCAACACATCCATGGCGGCGATGGCCATGTGGTCATTGGCGACAAAGACCGCATCGGGGCGGCGCGAGGTGGCGAACAATTCGCGGGTCGCGGCCTGCGCTGTGCGGTAGTCGAAATTACCCTCGGCGCGAGCGAAAAGGGTCTGGCCGGCAGCGGCAAGACCGGCGCGAAAGCCGGCCTCGCGGTCGATCTGGGTCGAGGCACCGATGAAACCCGCGATATAGGCGATGCGTTCGTGACCGGTGGCGCACAGGTAATCGGCCAGTGCTCGCCCGCCGGTAAAATTGTCGGAGGTCACGGAAGACAGGTTTTCATCCGCATGCGCGCGGTTGAAAAGGACAACGGGGATGCCGGTTTCCTGACAGCGGGCCGCAAGGTCGGACGACATCGAAACCGAGGCCATGACTATGCCATCCACCTGATAATCCAAGATTTCGCGCACGACCTTGTCGACATTCACCGAGGACACCGGGGCCAGAAAGATCAGGACATGGTAGCCGGCCTTTTGCAGTTCGACCGACAGGCGTTCGACCATCTCGGGGTAGAAATAGTTTTCGAGGTAGGCCACGACCAGCCCGATGATCCGGCTTTTGCCGGATTTGAGCGAGCGGGCCAGCACGTTGGGGCGGTAGCCCAGTTTGGTCGCGGCTGCGCGCACCTTTTCGGCGGTTTTCGGACTGACCGAGGAGCCGGGGGTGAAGACCCGGCTGACGGCCGACTGGCTGACACCTGCCAGCGCCGCCACCTCCAGCGATGTTACCTTGTCATTGGCCAAAGCGCTCTCCCCGCATTACGGGCGCAGTTTGCGACGAAGGAGGGGCATGGGCAAGGTCATAGGCGGGCGCCTGTCGTAGTGTCGAACAGGTGCAGGGCGGTGGCGGGGATGCGGATGTGCAAAAGAGCGCCGATGTCGATGCGGAAGTCCTTGGCGGCGCGGACTGCGACAAGTGCTGCACCGACGCGGACAGAGACAAGGGTGGCGTCGCCGAGAAGTTCCATCGAATAGACCGGGGCGGCGATCTGGGCCGGGGTCGTGCTGACCGAGGCGTCCTCGGCCCGGAAGCCCAGGGTGACGGGGCCGGTGGCTGTCAGGTCGGCGACAGTCATGCCCTCGGCCCGAAAGGTGCCTTGCGATATGGCGCCGGGGATCAGGTTCATGGCGGGCGAGCCGATGAAGCTGGCGACAAAGGCGTTGTCGGGGCGGTCGTAGATGTCGGTCGGGGTGCCGACCTGCTGCACCACGCCGTGGTTCATCACGACGACGCGGTCGGCCAGGGTCATCGCCTCGATCTGGTCATGGGTGACATAAATCGTGGTGGTCTTGAGGGTGTGGTGCAGGTTCTTGATCTGGGCGCGGGTCGAGACGCGCAGTTTGGCGTCAAGGTTGGACAGCGGTTCGTCCATCAGAAAGGCGTTGGGTTCCCGGACGATGGCACGGGCGAGGGCCACGCGCTGACGTTGGCCGCCTGACAAGTTGGCGGGGCGGCGGTCGAGGAGGGGGCCGAGTTCGACCATTTCGGCGGCTTTTTTCACGCGGGCATCGTGCTGGTCGCGGGGGACATTGCGGACGCGCAGGGGGAAGCGGATGTTTTCGTAGACGGTCAGGTTAGGGTAAAGGCCGTAGGACTGGAACACCATGGAAATGTCGCGGTCCTTTGGCTCGAGCGTGTTGACCATGCGGTCGCCGATCCAGATTTCGCCCTCGGTCAGGGATTCGAGGCCTGCGATCATCCGCATCGTGGTGGTCTTGCCGCACCCCGAGGGGCCGAGCAGCACCAGAAATTCGGCATCCGCGATGTCGAGGTTGAACTTGTCGACACCGACATAGGCGCCCCAGCGTTTGCAGACGTTGACAAGGCGGATTTGCGCCATGGGTTAACCTTTCACAGCGCCGGCGGTCAGGCCGGAGACGATTTGCCGTTGGAAGAACAGAACGAGGATGAACAGCGGCACGGTGGCCGACACGACGGCGGCGACGGCGAACATGACGTTGCCCTCGTTCGCGATCGAGCCGAGGAAGGAGGCGATTTTTGGGATCATGGTCTGGTTGTCTTGCGACAGAAGCATCGAGGTGACGGCGAAGTCGTTGTAACCTAAAAGGAAACTGAACAGGCCGGTGGTGATGACGCCGGGCCACATGACTGGCATGATCACCATGCGGAAGGCCTGAAAGCGGGTGCAGCCATCGACGAGGGCGCTTTCATCCAGATCGCGGGGGATCGACAGGAAGAAGGAATGGAGCATCCACAGGGTGAAGGGTTGGTTGATGGCGACCAGCACGATGATGGTGGTGGGCAGGACGCCCCAGATGTTCAGCTGGAAGAACGGCAGCAGGTAGCCTGACACCAGCGTGATATGTGGCATGGCGCGGAAGATAAGTGCCGCGATCAGGATCCAGAAAGCATAGCGGTGGCCGGAGCGGGCAAGGGCATAGCCGCCGAGGGTTCCGACGCACAGCGATATGAAGGTCACCGACAGGGTGACGATCAGGGTGTTGATCACCGGTTTCCAGAATTCATGCGTGATCCATGCGCCGCGGTAGCCATCCAGTGTGAAGGTGCCACCGGTTTGCATTTGCGTGCGGGTGCCATCGATGGCGAACCACCAGCTTTGGCGCGAGAAGAAGTCAGCCTCGACCTTGAAGCTGCCCCAGACTGTCCACGCGAAGGGGAAGATGGCGGCGACCAGCCAGAGAGTAAGGAAGGCGGTGGTGAGGGCGCGCAGGCCAAGGGGGCGACGGTCCATGTCAGGCGACCTTTCGGCTGAAGTCGCGCCATGTCCGCACCAGCACCGGGGCCAGCAGGATCAGCACACCGAGGATGGTCAGAACCGACGTTGCCCCCGCCGAGCCGAATTGCTGGGCGTCCTGACTGACGAGATCGTTGAAGACCAGCCAGGACAGCGAGGTGGCGTTGGCCTCGGCCGAAAAGCCGACGATGGGTTCGAAGACGCGGAAATTGTCCATCAGCTGCACGAGGGCGACGAACGTGGCAAGCGGCATGAGGTGAGGGATGATGACGAAGCGGGTGGCTTGCCAGCGGCTGGCGCCATCGATGCGGGCGGATTCAAGCGTGTCCATCGGGACGGTTTGCAGGCCTGCGTAGAAGACGACGAAAGAGAACGGACCATTGGTCCAGATGCCATAGTTCAAAAGCACCAACCATGTGAGGACCGGGGAGGCGCGCAGGGACAGGGAGGTGTCGCCAGTCAGAGTTTGCAGGGTGGCGCCGAAGATGCCTGCGGGGTTGAACATCCATGACAGGATCAGTGACCCGACCAGCGGTGTGATGATCATCGGAAGGATCGAGACGAAAATCGCCGGGCCGCGCAGCAGCTTGGGCAGGGTGTTGACGGCCAGTGCAATGGCAAAGCCAAGCGCCATAGCGACTGGGGTCACGGTGAAGCAATAGACCAGGGTAAACGCCAGAGCCCGGTAGAAGGGCAGGTTCATCAGGCGGGCGGCGATATCACCAAGGCCTTTGTTCTGGGCAAAAATCTGGGCCAGGTCATCGACGGCCAAGTGGTTGTGGTTGGTGTAATTCGTCAGGCCGGCAAACTGGCCCAAGGGCTGTTCGGACTTGAGAAGGGCCATTGCCTCGGTATCGACCTTGGTTTGCTTTTCGGTGCCGAAGGGGGTGACACTTTCGACTGTGGTCAGGATTGCGTCATGTTCCTGATACAGCGACTGCACCACGACCGAAACGATCGGCAGCGTGATGAACAAAAGCATCGCCAGCAGGGATGGGAAGATGAAGGTGAAAAAGGCGCGGTGCGGCATGGCGGGGTCCGGTTTCAGGGCCAGCCCCAGTTTGAGGCAATCGCGGGGGTCCGCAAGGCGGGATTTCAGCAAAGGCAAAGTGTCTGGCGGTCCGGAGAGACGCTTGTCCCAAGTGTTGCCGCGGGATTTCCGGGAAATCCGCAATAAAGCGATTGAAGGCTCCGCTCCGATTTATTGCAGGAAATCGCCCGGGGATGACTCGGCCAGGTTTGAACATGGCCGAGTCTTTGCGGTCAAAGGACCGCTTACTTGAGGAAGCCGCCTTCTTTGGCCGCAGCGTCATAAGCGGCTTTCACGTCGATAAGGGCTTGATCCGCCTCTTCCTTGCCAGCGATGAAGTCAGCCAGTTCGGCCGACAGCGCCGTGTGCAGCAGACCCATATAGGGCTGCATCGGATAGGCGCGCGCCCCGCCCGTGGCATTGGCGATCACGCCGACAGCGGCAGCGCCGGGGGTGTAACCCTTGACGAGCCACGTGGCGACATCGGGATGGGCCGCGACGGTTTCCGGGCTGATGCCGTGGACCATGGCTTGGAACGAGGCCGCGGCATCTTCATCCGAGATGTTCTTGGCGATGGTGAAGCCATCCCACCACAGGGCAGCGCCCGGGACCGTGCCACCACCGATGGTTGGCGCCGCGGCAAAGCCGGTGTTGGCGGCGACATCGGGATTGGCCTTGCTCACGTCAATCGCAGCACCTGCCAGCGATCCCCACTGGTTCATGAAGGCCACTGTGCCGGCATCCCAGACCTTGTTCAGTTCGGTCGCGTCATAGGTCAGGTAATCGGGGTTCATGAAACCCGTCATGGCGCGCATCGTGGCCAGAACCTTTTTGCCGTTGTCATTGTCGATGGCCAGATCTGCCGAACCGTCCGCAAAGAAATTGCCGCCGGTGCCCAGATACATATTCACGAATTCGGCCGCCAAATCCCAACCGGGTTTGTCGGACGCCGCCAACGGGTATTCCAGCAGGCCCTTGTCCTTGATGATCTGCGCATCGGCCAGAACGTCTTCCCAGCTTGTCGGAACGGGCAGGCCAGCCTTTTCCAGAATGTCCTTGCGGTAAAAGAGGTGTTGGCCGTTGCCCATGAAAGCGATGGCCATGATCTTGCCGTCGATCTTGATCAACTGGTTCGGTTGCAGGGACGCGCCATACTGCGCGACCAGATCGTCGAGCGGGCGGATCAGGCCGTCATTCAGCAAGGGCACGATGGAATTATTGGCGACCACGGCGACGGTATATTCCGCCGGATTGGCGGTCAGCGCCGGCCCTTGGATATTCTTGTGTTCCGCTGTGGCATTGGCGGTGACGGCCACCGCATCGGTGGCGCAGGTGGCTGCGGCGTCATTCACCACGTGCAGCGCTTCAAAGTCGTTCGACAGGATGCGGACCGAGCCCGCGCCCTGGATGCCGCAATCGGCAAGGCTTGCCCCTGTACCGGCCATCATGGCCATTACGCTTACTGCCCCGGCCATGATGGCCCTCGTCGTTCTGATGGTCATGTCGCACCCCTCTGCTGGTTATTGTCATTCTTTCGGCAAACCTCGCCTTGCGACGGGCAGGGTTTGTCCGATCCATTGGCGGAGATAAGCATTCTTTGCATACGATTGCAAACCAATTTTCGCGCGGGGGACATGGAAAGCGGGCCGTTCGGTTGCGGTGCCTGAAAAACCATCGGCCCGCGTTGAGGCGGGCCGATGGGGGTTGGTGGGGGCGGGCCTAAAGGCTGGCGGCTTTGACATCCGCCATTTGGGCCAGCTTCACCTGAACCAGCAGCGACGCCTCGTCATAGACGCGCCATTCATCGACGATCTTGCCGTTCTTGTAGTGGAAATGCGTGATCCCCATGATTTGCACGCGTTTGCCGGTGGGGGCGCCCAGATGATTCAGAATGCCATAGCCGAGATGGTGGCCCTCCATGATCCAGCGCACCGCCACCTTTTCGCCGCCTTCTTCACACGGGGTCGAGCAGATGTGCTGGGGGGTAAAGGCCGCGTCGGGGATGGATCCGATGAGGCCAAGCGTCTGGTGGATAATGGCGGCATGGCCGTAAAGTTCGGCCATGAGGGGGCCGTGATATTGCGCGGTGGGGGCGTAGACCCGCGCAACCTGGCCCAGCATCTTGCGGTTAAAGACGTCGTGCATCCAGCGCAGGGTGTGGCGTTCAAGGTCCGTGTTGGCAAGCGAGATGTCAGCTTCCACCTCGGGCGGATACTGGCCGATCATGTGGCGGTTTTCGCCAATATCCAAGGAAACCATGCCTTTTTCAAAGGCGGCCTTCGCGATGCGCTCGGCATAGGCCTGCACGTCGATGCCCAGTTGTTGCAAGATGGCGGTGGTATCAGCGACAACCCATTCGCGGAAGATCTTGTTCTCGAAGATCATGCAGTCGGCCACAGTGCGCGAGGTGAAGATGCGGCCCGTGGGATATCCCAGAGCACCGTTTTGGGTGTGGCGCCCGGTGCCTGTCACCAGATGCGAGGTATAAAAGCCGTCATCCTCGTTGCCCTGCCAGATGACATGGGTGGCCATACCGCGGCGTTCGGGAAAGGAAACCAGGCGCTGGATGGTGTCGCGCACCACCTCTTCGCGGGTGTAGAGTGTGCCGGTGGTGCCATACAGAAAACAGTTATGGGTATAGTGGCTGTAGATAAGGCCAATGTCGCGTTCGTCCCAGATCTTGTGGGTGCAGCGCACGATGTAATCCACGATATCTGTGTAGATCGGGTCAAAGCCGCGCATCGCCTGGGTGCGCTTGCCGCCTTGCGGGGCCAGATCAGGGTAATCGTGCCGCTCGACCTGCATCACTTTTTCGGGCAGGGCCGGAGCCAGTTCGCCCCGCGCTGCGCCGCTTTCAGTCTTGTCTGCCATTGCTGTCTCCTGCCGCGTGCTTTCGTTCCCATAGGACCGACTCGTCGGGGGAGTCTATCCGAACGTGCTACAACTGAACGCCAAAGAATACGTATGCAAGACTATTCTTTCGACTAAGCTCAACTTCACGGCCGGTGCGGCTGTTCATATCCTGCGAACACACGCCAGCTGCCATCGATGGTCAATGGGGTGTGCGCACCGCCCGCGCCCTGAAACAGCTGATCGCCGCCAAAGGCCGGTCTGCTCCTGTGGCTCTCCCCGGCCCTTTGTCGTGGATCACGGAAGCCAAGACCGCGCTGGGCCGCAACGAGGCCCGCGACCGCACTTGGCTGATGGACTGGCTGAAACGCGACGGTCGCAGCCTGGGCGATCCGGGCAAGAACCCCGGGTGCGGCGATATCGTAGAAACCTGCATTCGCATGGGTCTGCCCGATGAACCCCTGTTCGGCGTGCTGGGCACCAATCCCTACTGGGCGCGCAACTGGCTGCTGTTCGGGCAGGAGACCAAGCCGGTCACGGGCGCAGTGCTGATTTTTGAGCGCGGCTCAGGCGGCCATGTCGGCTTCGCCGTCGGCCAGGACGACACGCATTTCTTCGTGCTGGGCGGCAATCGTCCGGGATCGTCGGCTCTTCGAACCAAAGCACGTTCAGAGGGCGATATCCTTGGGCAGCCCGGATAGCCTGATCCACGCTCCAGCAATAATTTGCGTCCACCATGAAAGCGCGGCTCGGGCCCAGCAAGGTGCGTACCGCCTCTGCCCGCGCAAAATCTTCCGCCATGTCTTTTTGGCCGACCTTGATCTTGACCGCCTCATAGCTCTCGGCAATGTAGCGGCGCACATTGTCAAGCAGGCGTTCCAGCGGAAAGTTGAGGTCGATCGCGCCGCGATAGGCGCGGCTGCCGTTTGACACAGCCCCCCGCCATCCGCCAAAGGGGCAGTCCCCGCGCCTTGCCGGATATGTCCCAAAGCGCGATGTCTATGGCCGAAATGGCAAAGGACTCTACCCGAAAACATTCTGCCCTCGGTTAGAATCACCCGTGTCCTTCGAACACAGGGCCGCCTAACATGAGCACCCGACTTGAACCAAACCGGGACAGGTCCAATAGCTGTGCGACAGGGAGCAATAGTGCTCTGGAAAGCCGCAACGAGCAGAACCAGTAGATGTGGTATGTTCTCAACCAAGCTTGCGCTGATGGATTCGCAGTAGGAACGCCAATGACCCAGGCCAATCTGATCCTGACCCGCGCCCAAGTGATTTCAATGGATCCACAAGCACCTCGCGCAGAGAGCATCGCGCTGTCGGGGGATCGGATCGTCGCTTTAGGCGCGTCGGCCCAAGTCATGCGCTTTGCCGGGCCGCAGACCCGAGTGATTGACGTGAAGGGGGCCACGGTGCTGCCCGGGTTCATCGACAGCCATTGTCACCTGTTCCTGGGCGGTTCCGAACTGGGCGATCTGGATCTGGGCGGGGTGGCAGGGTTCGAACGCCTGAGCGGCCTTGTCCGGGCTTTCGCCCTAGCGCATCCGGGGGCCGGGTTGCTGGTTGGGCAAAGGGCCGACTACGCGATTCTGGGTCGGGAAGTGCGGCGGCAGGACCTGGACGCGATCCTGCCTGATCGGCCCTTTGCCATGGTGGCGGCAGATCACCACACGGTCTGGGCAAACACCGCTGCACTGGCGGCGGGTGGCGTGCTGCATGGCGTTGCGATGCCGGCGGGGTCTGAAGTGGTGATCGGATCGGACGGCTTGGCCAGCGGCGAGTTGCGCGAGCCGGCGGCCTTTGGCCCTGTCCTGGCGCTGGCTGGCAAGGCCAGGGCGAGCCTGGGGCTTTCGACAGGAGGCGAGCCGGACCCGATGCCGTCTTCGGCCGAGCGTGCGTCAGACCGCGAGGTGCTGGCGGCAGCGATGGCGCATCTGGCGGCACAAGGCATAACCAGCGCTGTGAATATGGACGGGAACCTTTATACGCTGGAATTGCTGCAGGAATTGTTGGCGGAGGGCCGATTGCCGTTGCGCGTGCAGGTGGCCTTCCACTTCCGGCCCGAGATGCAACTTGCGATGTTGGAGAAGGCCAGCCGCATGGCGCAGGACTGGCGGGGCATCTGGTTGCGCAGCGGGCTCGTGAAGCTGTTCATGGACGGCGTGATCGAAAGCCGTACCGCCTGGATGCTGGACGATTATCCCGGCACGGCGGGCCAGCGCGGCACGCCGCTGTTCGATCCGGCCCGGTTTGCCGAAATTGCGGAGGAGGCTGATCGGCGGGGGCTGCAGATCGCGGTGCATTCGATCGGCGATGCCTCGGTCCGCGCGGTCATCGATGGATATGCGGCGGCGCGGCAGGTCAACGGAGTGCGCGACAGCCGGCACCGGATCGAGCATATCGAAATGATCCATCCCGAGGATATTCCCCGGCTGGCGGCCCTTGGCATCACCGCCTCGCTGCAGCCGGCGCATGTGCCGGGGGCGATGGACGTGCCGATGCAGGCGACTGCGGAGAGCCTGCCGCGCGCACGGTGGGCTGATGCGTTCCGTTGCCGCAGCCTGAACGGGCCGCTGGCCTTCGGGTCGGACTGGCCGGTGGCCGATGTTTCGGTGCTGAGGGCGATCAAGGCGGCGCTGACGCGGATGGCCTGGGCGCCGGATTTGCCGGATGAACGCGTGGACTTGGTTGCCATTCTGGCGGCCTATACACGGGGCGCGGCGTGGGCCTCGCATGCCGAAACGCGGGTGGGCATGCTGCGTGTCGGCCATCAGGCTGATATCGTGGTTCTGGGCGGCGATATCGAGGCTGTGCCGCCGGACCAGATCGACAGGCTTGGGATCGCCATGACAATTTGCGGCGGACGCATCACTTACGAAAGGCCGGCATGACGGAAAATTTGGCTATGCGGACCCGTTACTGGGCGTTGA
>JANMCI010000224.1:0-4193 GCA_031361245.1 Rhodobacterales bacterium | reverse complement strand
GAGCATGTGAAGGCGATGGTGGATGAGTGGGGGATCGAGGTGACGCGGGCCGAGATCCTGGATGTGAGCCTTGATGAGGCGACGCGGCATGCGATGCTGCAGCAGCTGAATGCGGAGCGGGCAAGGCGGGCTCAGGTGACGGAAGCCGAGGGCAAGAAGCGGGCGGTGGAGCTGAACGCGGATGCCGAGCTTTATGCGGCCGAGCAGGGGGCCAAGGCGCGGCGGGTGCTGGCGGATGCGGAGGCCTATGCGACGCAGGTGATTGCCGTGGCGATCAAGGAGAACGGGATCGAGGCGGCGCAGTATCAGGTGGCGCTGAAGCAGGTGGAGGCGCTGACGGCGGTCGGCTCGGGGGCGGGCAAGCAGGTGGTGGTGGTGCCGGCCTCGGCGCTCGATGCCTTTGGCGATGCGTTCAAGATGTTGAAGGGGCGGGTATGATGGGGGCGTTCTGGGCGGTGTGGTGGGTCTGGGTGGTGTTCGGCGTGGCGCTGGGCGTGCTGGAGGTGCTGGTGCCGGGGTTCATCTTTCTGGGCTTTGCCATCGGGGCGGTGGTGACGGGGGGGCTGGTGGGGATCGGGGTCGTGGGGGGGAATGTGCCGCTGCTGGTGCTGGTGTTCGCCGTGCTGTCACTGGCGGCGTTTCTGGTGCTGCGCCGGGTGGTGGGCGTGACCAAGGTGCAGACGAAGGTGTGGGACAAGGATATCAATGGGTGAGGGGCAAGGCGATATGGCCACCAAACGGTCGTTGATCTGTCGTGGGCGCTCTTGATCAATGATTAAATTGAGTATACTATATATTCAATGAATATATAGGTGCGCAATGTCTCCGAGACGCTACAAGATGGACGGTGCACGCAAGGAGGCCGCTGAGGTCACGCGCCGGCGGATTCTTGATGCCACGCTTCGGCTGCACACGGCCAAAGGGATTTTCGGGACAAGCTGGAAGGACATTGCACAGGCGGCCGATGTGTCGGTCGCGACGGTGTACACGCATTTTCCCACACTTGATGCGCTGGTGCCGGCTTGCGGCGAACTGATGGTCGAGCTTTACCGTCCGCCGTCGCCAGACGACATTGGTGCAATCCTGCACGACAGCCGGACGCCGCGCGAGGGGCTGGAGCGCATCGCCAGAACCCTGTTCGATTTCTATGAGCGCGCGGGTGCCAGTTTGCAGACAGATCCGCGCGAGCGCCAGTTGCCCGCAGTGCAGGAATGGGAGGAATATCTGTCGGGGATGGTTGCCCTTTATGTCGAGACGGCGCTTCTGGCCGAGGAAATCGGCGCGGAGCGGCTGGCGGCCATCACGGCGCTTTTCGATCACGCCAGCTATCTTGCGATGCGCAAGCGCGGCCTTGAACCCGAAGCTGTCGCGCGAATGGTCCTCGGGATGGTCATGGCCTTTGTTGAAAGGCCGATCGGGTAGCAAACCGAAAACCTTTGGACGAACGGAAACCATCTCGGAACCAACCCAAGGAAGAGGAGATTTGCAATGACCATGACCACATCGCAGAACGCCACCACCGACCAGTCGCCCCAAGGCTTTCTTACGCCGGCCGGGCGCGCAGAGCGGCGGTGGATGGGCAAGACGCAGACCGATTTTCTGGCCACGGGAGCGTCGACGGGCGGAAAGTTCTGCCTCGTCGACGAGGTTGCCTTCAAGGGCGATACCGTGCCCTTGCACAGGCATGATGCGGACGACGAGTCTTTCTACGTTCTGGACGGCGAGCTCAGCATTTCCATTGGTGGCGGTCCGGCCATTCCCGCGCCAAAAGGCAGCTTTGCTCATGTTCCGAGCGGCACCGTGCATGGGTTTCGCGTTGAATCCAAGCGCGCTCGCTATCTGATCCTGACTTCGGCGCAGCATGGGGACTTCTACAAGGCGATATCGGACGCATCCAAGGCGGATGGGTCAGCTCCCGGGAAAGCCGTCGAGGGCAACCGGATCGAGGCGGCATGCAAAAAGTTTTGCGTGGACTATGTCGGGCCTTTCCCAGGCGCGAACAAGCCGTAGCGAGCCGTAGCAAGCGTAGGGTGCGCATTTATCGCGCACCACTTCTTTGAGCCTCGCCAATAGGTGCGCGATGAATGCGCACCCTACGGGTTGTCTCTATGATAAGATGAATAGGGCCAGTGTTTTGGGTGGTCCACGAGCCCGTGTTTGACGGGGTTGTGCCAGCAATAGTTCAAATGGTTGATGTAGTCTTCTTCGTCCCTAATATGATGCTCCCAAAACCGCCGTTGCCAAAGGCCGTGTTCGCGACGGATGTCGTGGCTGGCGCGGCGAGGGGTGTGGGACATGGCGCGGGAGAAGCGGGCTTTGATCACGCTCCACCGGGTTGAGAAATCGCTGTCGCCTTCCGGCAGGGTCCAGACGCAATGCATGTGGTCGGGCAGCACGACCCAGGCGTCGATGGCAAAGGGGCGATCGGCGCGGGTCATGCGGACGGCGTGGCGAAAGGTCTCAATCTCGCGGGTCAGGACGTCGGAGCCACGCGCCGCGAGTGCCACGGTGAAAAAGATCGTGGCGCCGGAGCGGTAAGGGCGAAGGTAGTTGGACATCTCCGCAAGGGTTGCAGAGAGGTGGTTAATTAAAGATTTACGGCAACGTAGGGTGCGCATTTATGGCGCACCTTTCGGCGGTTTCCACGGAAGCGGTGCGCCATGAATGCGCACCCTACGCGACGCCGATCACGAACAGCACGGCATAGTCGCGTTTATTGCAGCCGGCGACGGGCGGCATGGTGTCGCCGGGCGTGACGGGGAAGGCGGAGGGGTTGGCCGCATCCGGGCTGCAGGGTTCGCCCGAGGAGGTGTAGACCGCGGCGCGGCAGGCGAGGTGCGTCACTTGCCCCACGGTGGCGCCATCGGCAAGCGACCAGGCCTGAGCACCCGCTGCGTCGGGCGGGTTGACGGTCAGGATCGTTGTCACCTCACGGCCGCCGGTCACGGCATATTGGCCGGGGGCGAGGGGGAACCGGGGTTTCTCCATGATCAGTCCGTGCTCTTCCAGCCACCACTCCTTGGGGTCATAGGCCCAGCCGGCGGGGGCAAAGCCTGCGGCGGACAGGGCTGGGAACAGCGAAAGCCAGACGCCGCGCGGGCCGGGGTCCTTGACCCAAATCCCCCAGTCCTGTGCATTGCTGCCGCTCGTCTCGCCGGGGTCGGCGAGGGCGGCGATGAACTGGGTCTCGACCTGCTGGAAGGCGGTCTTGGCGCGGACGGCAGGGGCGGCCAGCACGGCGACGCTGGCGCTCAGGGTCCGGACAAAGGTTCTGCGGTGCATGGGCCTCTCCTTCTTTGATCGGAAGGTAGCGCCCTGTTCCCGGTCTGACAACGCACGGCGGCGTGAAGGGGGTGGCGGGCGGGACGGGGCGAGGTCTGTCTGTCGGTGACCCGGCTGCAGACGGGGGACGCCGAGGGGAACGGGCAGGTCGTGGCGGTGCGCTGGAGGGGCTGGTTGCCGTGCCGGATGCACTGGCAGGGGCGGCTGGTGGAAAAGGCCATGGCCGGGCGCTGGAGGCTGCGGGCGAACTGGGCGGGCGCGGCGAGTGGCGGCTGACGCTGGACGGCGACACCTGCCATGTCAGCTGTGACTGGCAGGTGCAAAGCGACCGCCCCGTTGCTGAGGCGGCTGATGGTGTCAAACCACAACCGGGCGATGGAGAAAGCCCGCGCGGGAGTGCAGCGCGAACTGGACCGGTATCAGGCCTTTTCGACCTTGCCGCCCGCCTCGACCCAATCCTTGAAGCCGCCAAGGTTGAAGACCTCGGTATAGCCCATGTCCTGCAACAGCTTGCCCGCCAGCGCGGCGCGGCCCCCTGCGGCGCAGTGCAGCACGATGGGGCGGTCAAAGCTGAGTGCGGGCTCGTAGGTCGGCGAGGCAGGGTCGGCCTTGAATTCCAGCGAGCCGCGGGGGATGTGGAGGGCGCCTGCGGCCTTGCCGGAGGCGGCCAGTTCCGCGCTGTCGCGGATGTCGAGCAGGACCGCTCCGGCGGCGACCTTGGCTTGCGCCTCGGCCCCGGTCACGCGGGGCACGGCGGCGTTGGCGGCGTCGATCAGGGTTTTGAGGGTGGCGGGCATGAGGTTCTCCTGTGTTCAGGGGAAGGTAGTGTCTGGAGCAGTCTGAGGCAAGGCAAAGCGCATGAAAGCGAAAGCGGTGCTGTCAGGCGACCAGCACGGGACGTTGATGGTGCC
>JANMCI010000104.1:0-2637 GCA_031361245.1 Rhodobacterales bacterium | reverse complement strand
GTTGCCAGCCCCGGCGACGGGACTGCTTCATGATGGATTTGGCGAAGTTCTTGGCCCATTCGTCGGTCGCGGCCTTAATCACCAGATTCCAGTGGAACAGGCATTCTTCGGTGGTGCGTTCGGCTTGGGGGATGCAGGCGTTTTTCATGACGCTGCCCTCCCCCCGTACTGCAGTTCAATCGACATTGCCCCGGATGCGCACGCCAACGCGCCGGTGCTTTCGTTTGCGGCGCGGACAGGCGAAATAATGGCACAGCCCACTTTCGCCGTTTGTTCATGATACGTCTGTGTGCCAAGAGTTGGGCTAACCACTTGGGATTGCCCAATATCGGTAGACCTCAAAATCCTCCGCCGCGAGGCATGTCGGTTCAAGTCCGACCTCGGGCACCACGCTTTCTAACCTTACGTAGCGGGGGTTCGCACCTTGCGGAACACCTCGGCGGCACGTTCAAAGAGCGGCTCCAGCGGTGCTGTCGATGGGGTGCGGCGGGACAAGGCGGCGGCCATAACGCTGAGCCTTTCGCCCATGTGCGGGTTGGTGCCGACCCAGTCATATTTCAGGATGGACGTCCGGTCGAGCCAGCCCTTCTGTTTGGCTTCGCTGAAGATCAGCCGGATGCGGCGGACGGCCATGAGGGTGGTGAACTCGGCAAGATAGGTCATGAAGTCGTGGGGTGACGGGGTATCGGCATCGGTCAGGCGGGCGCCGACGAGGTCGAGCATGACGGCGATGTCGACGGGCCAGGTTTCGTCGGCCATGAGCCAGGCGAAGTCCTCGGGGCCTTGGCCAAGGCGGGCATCCTCGAAATCGAACCAGCGCAGGTGATTGGCCTCATCCAGTGCGGCGTTGCCGGCCCGGCAATCCCATTTCACGAAACGGCAGGGCTGGGCCCAGAACCACGGGCTGAGCGCAGCGCGGTCCAGTCCGGGACCGGAATGGTGCAGTTGCACCGCAAGGCGGTCGGCGGCGGCAAAGATCTTGTCATCAGGGCGGCGCGGCACGGCGGGCCGGGGCAGGGTGGTGGCCAAGCCGACCCGGCTCGCGGCGCGGTGGATGTCAAACAGGGCGTCAACCGCCTGCGCCGCGAGCACGGGCCGTTGGTCCGGGGCCAGGGTGTGGATCACCCAGTTCAGGCGCCTGTGGCCGACATCGCTTTGAAACATCAGGCCGCCTGCGGAGCCCAGAAGTCGGGGCAGGCGGTCGGTCGCCCCCGCGAGCTGCGTCAGGACATGGGTTTCGACGGCCGATTTCGCGGACTGCCTGCGCTGGCTGACGATGACGGTGCGACCGGGAAGATAGGCGCGAAAGCTGGTGCGGGACTTGCCGCCGGGCGCGGTCATCTTGAGCACGGGCTGGCCGAAGAATTCCGCGGTCGCGTTCAGGATCTGGGCAGGGGTCAGGAGGGGGACTTGTTCCATCGGTGGCGGCTCGGGATCCTGACGGACCCGGGCTTCGGGGCCGGCGGCAGGATGGCACTCCGGGGATTTCGCTGTCAAGGCGGCGGGCCAGTCGAGCGTCAGCGACGGCTTGGTGTCGCGGCGCCGGATGCGACAATTGCGACGAAACTGGGGCAAAGCGAAGGCAGGGTGACGTCGGGTGATTCGGCAGTCATTAACCGTAACAGTCCGTTAATGTGCACAAATCGAACGGTTTGGCCAAGATTGATGCGATCTCTGGAACAGGGGTCGTGCAAGCTTGTCGAAAATGTGTCGATAATCGGGCGTTTTGGTTAAGGCCGGTTTTGGTTTCTGAAAGAGCAACAATCACGCGTTTCGAATTCAGCGCCGTGCGGAGATTTCCAGCAATAATAAGCGAATGCGTGGAAGTTCGCCGTAACGTTGTTGCCTGAAGGGAAACAATCCTCAATCTTTGGTTTACGAAGACCGCTTGCCCACTCGTTCTTCATGATGCCGGACGCGGCGTCAGGACACCTTTCCGCCGCTTTTCCCCTTCCCGTATCGCTTAACGAACGGTATTCAGAAGGGGTCCTGCTTGAGAGGGACAAAGGCCGTGGGGGCGGTCTGTGAGTGGTGTTGCACAGAGATGTGCGAGAGTACGTGGAGTGTGGTTTGAAGCGGGGTTCTGCACCCTGCCGGTGCGACATCGGCTATTTTGTGCGATGTCCGCCAGCCACGAGACGTCCCCTTGCATTGCGGCAATCACAACAGTCCGGCGTTTGGCCCAACCATTCTGTGGTTGGACGTTTCTGCGTGGCGTTTGCCGCGCCGAAGCAAGCCAGGGTTTACGGGGGCCGATCAGCCCTTTGAGATCGAATTGGGGCTCGTTCCCCGAAATGCGACGGAGAGTAATGATGTTGATGACTGCCGGGACCCTGACGCTTGCGACCTTCGAGGCTGCTTTGCTGGCAAGCTTTGGACTGTTCATGCTGCAAACTTCCCTTCGTCAATTCACGCAACTCAGTTTCAGGGGGGTCTGAAATGACGTATTCCAGCGGTTCCGACGGCCTCGTGACCGGCACTGACGGCAACAACACCATGCTTCCGGGTTATGTTGACGCGAGTGGCGACAAGATTGACGGCAACGACGCCATTCTGGCAGGAACCTTTGGCAATGACGATGTGATCGTCGCCGGGGGCGGCAACGACTCGGTTGATGCGGGTCTGGGCAACGATCTC
>JANMCI010000084.1:0-5827 GCA_031361245.1 Rhodobacterales bacterium | reverse complement strand
CCACCGGAGCGTTTCCTTGCCCCGCTCAGCCCGGCCATTGTTTGCCATCATTCCCATCAGATTTTGACCTGCTCTCTACCCCCTTGGCACCAGCGCCAGCGCGCGGATGGGCGAGCCGGTGCCGTTCTTGATCTTGAGCGGGGCCGCAATCAGGATCGCGCCCTTGGGCGGCAGCTTGTCCAGATTGGCAAGGCTGGCGAGGCCGTAGCGGTTGTTCTTGTGCAAAAGGTTATGCGCCGGGAACGGCGGCGTCATGCCCCCCGCCTGCCCGGCGTCGGTGCCGATGCACTGACTGCCCCAGCCGACGATGCCCTTGGCGACAAGATACTCGATCACCTCGGCGGTCGGACCGGGGGTGTGGGGACCGGTTTCGTTGGCGTTGAGAAACAGCGCTTCGTCATGCGCCCGCTTGTCCCAGTCGGAGCGCAGCACGACCCACTCGCCCGCCTTGATCGCACCATGCTTGGCCTCCCACGCCTTGACATGGTCGATGGTCAGCAGGAAATCGGGGTTCCTGGCGCAATCGGCGGCAAAGTCCAGCACGTTGACGGGCGCCACCAGACGTTGCACCGGAAGGGTGTCGGTGTAGCCGTCGGCATAGTCCTTGCCGGTGATCCAGTGATGCGGCGCGTCGAAATGGGTGCCGCTGTGCTCGCCCACCTTGAGCCAGTTCCATGCCCAGAACGGTCCGTCCTTGTCATACTCGCTGATCCGGTGAATCTCGATCGCGGGAGTGTCTTTGGCAAAATCGGGGGGAAGTTTCAGCAAGGGCGTCTCGGGGCCGAGAACACCGGTGCAATCCACCACTTCGACCCCGCCCGAGGCGAGCATCGCCGCGAGGTTTTCCAGAACGCTTGCTGAACCCATGTCAGTCTCCCTGTGCGAATTTTGGATTTCTTGCAGACCAGTGCTGACGCCATGCTGGCCCGGTTCTTCAATGAATCACACTAGACAGCTTTAGATGCATTTGCAAATATCCCGTGCGGATCATGCGGGGGCCGGGCCTTGGCGGACTATGATGCAGTGCTGATCGGGGCGGGCGTGAATACGCTTGCGGCGGCGCTGCACATGGCGGCGCGCGGCTGGAGGGTTGCGGTCTTTGAACAGGCGGCGGTTGCGGGCGGGGCGGTCAAGACGGGTGCCTACACGCTGCCCGGTTTCCGCCATGACTGGGCGGCGATGAACCTGTCCCTGTTCGCCGGAAGTCCGTTTTTCAAGGCGTATGGCGCGGAATTGACGCGGCACGGCTGCGCCTTCGCGCCCGCCGCCCGGCCCTTTGCCTCGTCTTTCCCGGACGGCACATTTGTGGGCGTTTCCACGGACTTGGCCGAGACCACAGCGCTGATCGCAGCCTTTTCGCCCAAGGATGGCGCAACATGGGCGCGGCTGGTGGCGGGCTTTGGCGCCGAGGCACCGCAGCTTTTCGGCCTGCTGGGAAGTTCTATGAAAATGCGTGCAGTCGCATACTTTCTGTATCGGACGTGGCGCGCCAGGGGGCTTGGCGCCACCTTGGATTTCGGACGGTTCCTGTTGTCCTCGCCCCGGACATGGCTGAGCGAAACCTTCGAGCATCCCAAGGTTCGCGCGATGCTTGGGGCCTGGGGGATGCATCTGGATTTCGCCCCGGATGTCGCGGGCGGGGCGATCTTTCCCTATCTGGAGGGGATGGCCGGTCAGGCCTTTGGCATGGTGATCGGCCAGGGTGGCGCGGATACGGTCGTCAAGGCGCTGGTGGCAGCGCTTGCCGCGCGCGGCGGGGTGGTCGAGTGCAACGCCCCGGTGGCGCGGGTGCTGCGCGAGGGCGACCGGGCGGTGGGGGTGGAGCTTGGCGATGGCCGCAAGGTCATGGCGCGGCGTGCGGTGATCGCGGGGGTCGCACCGCGCGCCCTGCCCCGGCTGACCGGCGGCACCACGGCGGGCTTTGACGCGGCGATGGAACGCTTTGCCCATGCGCCGGGGACGATGATGATCCATCTGGCGCTGTCGGGCCTGCCGGACTGGCGGGCGGCGGGGTTGCAGCGGTTCGCCTATGTCCACATCGCCCCCACACTGGACCAGATGGCGCGGACCTATGCGCAGGCCAAGGCGGGCCTGCTGCCGGATGAGCCGATCCTTGTGGTGGGCCAGCCGGGTGTGGTGGACCCGTCGCGCGCCCCGGAAGGGCAGCAGGCGCTGTGGGTGCAGGTCCGCATGGCACCGGGCGAGATCCTCGGCGACGCCAAGGGCGAGATTGCGGCGCGGGACTGGGCGGGGGCGGCAGAGCCCTTTGCCGCGCGCGCGCTGGACATTCTGGAGGCGCATGCGCCGGGCTTGCGCGCCCGGATCCTGGGCCGACGCATCGTGACGCCGCTGGACCTTGAGGCCGACAACCCCAATCTGGTCGGCGGCGATCAGATCTGCGGCAGCCACCATCTGACGCAGAATTTCCTCTTCCGTCCGGCGCGCGGGTTTGCCGACGGCGCGACACCGATCCGCAACCTGCACCTGACCGGGGCTGCCGTATGGCCCGGCGCGGGAACAGGGGCCGGGTCGGGCTATCTATTGGCCAGGCAACTGGTTGGAAATTAAGAGAAAACCACAACAGGGAACACCAAAATGAATCTTAGCAGACGGAGTATGTTGAAGCTGTCAGCCGCCACCATGGCGCTGACCACCGCTGGCCTGCCCAGCTTTGCCCAAGACATCACCGAACTGGTGATCGCCTATAACGTCAACCTGCCGTCGTGGGACCCGACGGTCGGCCCGTCGGCGGTCAACCCGACGATTCAGGGGCTTTATCAGTCGGTCTTTGACCAGTTCATCCTGCAACAGCCCGACCTGAAACCCGCGCCGGGCCTTTTGACGGAATGGGGCTGGAACGACGACCACACCAAGGTCCACATGACCGTCCGCGAGGGCGTGACGTGGCATGACGGCAGCCCCTTTACCGCCGAGGATGTGGCGTGGAGCCTTGCGCGCGCCGCCAATCCCGACACCGGCAACCCGATCAACTTTGTCTGGGGGACGCTGGCCAACTTTGCGGTCGAAGGCAACACGGTCACGGCCGACGTCAAGCAGTTCGACCCGACGATCTTCAAATGGATGTATTTCCTGACCGGCTATGTGCTGCCCAAAGCCTATTACGAAAAGGTCGGCGCCGAAGGGTTCGAGGCAGCCCCCATCGGCACCGGCCCCTACATGGTCGAGAAATACGAGCGCGACGCCTTTGTGCGGCTGAAGGCCAATGCCAGCTACTGGGGCGGCAAGCCGGATTTCGACACCGTGACGATCAAGTTCGTGACGGATTCAGCGGCACGGGTGGCCGAGGTCGAAAGCGGCTCGAGCCATGTCACGCTGGAGATGCCCTATGAGGAATATGACCGCCTGAAGGGCAGCATGAACGGCTATGCCACGCCGGTGTCCGACATCGGTATGATTTTCCTCAATGATATCGAGGTGATGACGGACCCCAATGTCCGCAAGGCCTGCGTGGCCGCCATCGACAAGCAGGCCATCATCGACCGGCTGTTGTCAGGGTATGGTGTGGCGATCAGCACGCTTGAGACGCCGGACTATGACGCCTTTGATCCGTCGATCACGGTGGCCTATGACCCGCAAGCCGCCGTGGCCGCCTTGGCTGCCTCGGGCTATTCGGTGGACAATCCGGTCAAGTTCAAGATCCAGACCACCAAGGGGTTCAAGCCCAAGGATTACGAGATGATCCAGGCCATCGTGGGCCTGTGGCGCAAGGTCGGCATCGAGGCCGAGATCGAGGTCTATGAAATCGCCAAGCACTACGAGTTGCGCGCGGCGGATCAACTGGCCCCGGCGGCGTTTTACAACTGGGGCAATTCGGTGGGCGACCCGACAACGTCAACCGGGTTCGCCATGTTCGGCCCCTCGCCCCATTCGGTGTGGGACGGACAGGATCTGATCGACATGATCGGGCCTTTGTGGGGCGAGGCGGACGAGGCCAAGCGGATTGCGGGCTGGAAGGCGGTGGACAAGTATATCGCCGACAACGCGCTGGTGATCCCGCTGTTGCAGTATGTCCAGCCGGTGCTGGCGGCCAAGGGGGTGGTGGTGACGCCGCACCGGTCGGGCGCGCTGCTGCCGCATCTGATGAAGCGCGGCTAGGAAGAAAGACCGGGGGATTTCACATCCCCCGCGACTCATTGGTTCCCCGAACCAATGAGTCTTCCCCTGTGGGATATTTGTGGACAGATAATAGATGGGGTTGCTGAGAACCATTCTGCTGCGGTTGGCGACGACGGCGGTGACGTTGTTTGGCGTGGCCGTGATCGTGTTCTTCGTGATCCGTGTCGTGCCGGGCAATCCGATTGCGATGATGCTGCCGCCGGGGGCGACCGAGGCGGATATCGCGCGGCTGACGGCGTTGTATGGGCTGGACAAGTCCATCCCCCAACAGTTCCTGATCTGGGGTGCGGGCGTGCTGCACGGCGATTTCGGCACCTCGATCACGGCGCGCCAACCGGTGCTGGACATGGTGCTGGGGCGGTTGCCGGCGACACTGGAATTGTCGGTGCTGGCGCTGGTGATGGCAGTTCTGGCCGGGGGTGCGGCGGCGCTAACGGGCACGCGGCTGCGGGAAACAAAGGTCGAGGGCGGGATCGACATTGCCGGGGGCATGGCGCTGTCGGTGCCGGATTTCCTGTGGGGGCTGGTGCTGATATTGATGTTCGGGGTGGTGGTGCCGGTCTTTCAGATCTCGGGGCGGGTGACGCCGTCGCTGGACCTGCCGTTCGTGACCAATTTCTATCTGGTGGAAAGTGTCCTGCGGCTGCGGTTTGATCTGACGCTGGACCTCATCTCCCACATGTTTCTGCCCGCACTGTCGCTGGCCATTCCGTTGGCGGCGATCATCGCGCAACTGCTGAAACAAAGCCTGAAGGAAACCATGCATCTGGATTACGTGACGCTGGCACGCACGCAAGGTTACAGCGAGGCATCGGTGATCTGGCGCGAGGCGTTGCCCAACGCCATCCTGCCGACGCTGACGCTGGTGGGGGTGCAGTTCACCTTTCTGATCGGCGGCACGGTGATCATCGAGCGGCTGTTTTCCTATGAGGGTCTGGGCAACATGGCGATTGACGCGGTGATCAACCGCGATCTGCCGCTGATCCAGGGCATCGTGATCCTGTTTGCGGTGCTGTTCACCGGGGTCAATCTGGTCGTCGATCTGATGTATGCCGCCTTGAACCCGAGGCTGCGGCATGGCTGAAACGCGGGGGGCCGACGGGCGCGCAGAGGTCAGACGGCGGGTGGGCATGCGGCTGTGGCTGGCGGCGGGCTGGCTGGGGCTGCTGGTTGTGGTGGCGGTGTTTGCGCCGTGGCTGGCCCCCAGAAACCCGCTGGAGCAGGACCTTTTCGCCGCACGCCTGCCACCGTTCTGGATGCAGGGGGCTGATGCAGCGTTTGTGCTTGGCACCGACAGTCTGGGCCGCGACGTGCTGAGCCGGATCATCTTTGGCAGCCGGATCGCGCTGACCGTCGCGGTGGCGGCGGGGGTGATCACCTGCGTGATCGGGGCAACGCTGGGGCTGTTCGCAGGCTTTTTCCGCGGTTGGGTCGATGTCGTGATCTCGCGGTTCATCGACATCTGGATGGCCTTTCCGCCGGTGCTGTTCTCGATCCTGCTGATTGCGGTCATCGGGCCGGGCTTGAGCTCGATCATTCTGGCCATCGTGGTGATCGACTGGACACGCTTTGCCCGGGTGGTCAGGGCCGAGACGATGGCACAGGGGGCGATGGACTATGTCGCCTCGGCCCGCGTCGCCGGGCGGGGCCGGATGGGCACGATGGGGCGCGAGATCCTGCCCAATGTCCT
>JANMCI010000054.1:0-28901 GCA_031361245.1 Rhodobacterales bacterium | reverse complement strand
CACCTGATCGCCGGGCTGACGGTAAAGGAAGTGGCCCAGGCTCTGGCTGTCGCGGTCAAGACAGCGGACAACAATGTTCAGAACCTGTACAGCAAGATCGGTGTGCGAACCCGGGCCGGAGCGGTCCTGTGGGCAGTAGAGCGCGGATTGCACATGCCCCGCGACTAGGGTGTTCGCCCCATGTGCGGCGGGGCCACCCCTGCGATGATACCGCCATTCCGGCGCGGTGCCGGACCGGAGGATGCCATGAAAGACATGACCTACATCGAGATGACGACGCTCGCCCGCAGCCTGTTCGACGCCTTCGCCAAAGGCGACCTTGACAGCTGGCAGACCGTTCTGTCACCGGATTTTACCTGGTCCTATCCCGGCGTTGCCAATGGCCGCGGCATCGCCGCCGCCCGGGCCTATAACGAACCGTTCAACGCCGCTTTCACCGACTGGGTGACCGATGTCCACGCCGCCGCGATCGACGGCGAGACAGTGTTCGTGCAGATGACGGTCCACGCCACGCACGCGGCGCCGCTGGCTCTGCCGCAGGGCAGCCTGCCACCCACCGGCAAACGCGGGGCAGTGCCTTGCTTGCTTGTTGCCAAATTCCACGACGGCCTGATCGTGCACGAGGCTACCTACTGGAACGTGCCTGACCTGATGGCGCAGATTTCCTGAACTGGCGTCTCATGAGCACCGGCGGTCAGCCGCCGGTGCCGCTGCCGTTACCAAAACCCAGCATGCGGAACCCTGGCCTCACTCTCAAGTACAGGTCCAATCACCAGCGTGGGATGGCCGGGGCAGGACGCAAAGACTTTGACGCACGGCAGATCTAGAACGGGCGGCGTCGGGGTGTCCGCACTGGTGCACATCTCACAAAGGGCGGTTTCGGGCAGCCCGAAAACCACAGCGCGCACGCCAGTCCAGAACGTGGCACCGGCGCACATCGCACAGGGTTCGGTGCTGGTAACAAGGATGAAACGGCTCAATTCGTCACCGCTGAACTTGCGCGACGCCGCACTCATCAAGTTATGCTCGGCGTGCCGCGTCACATCATGGTCGGTTCTGACCGTGTTCTCGGCTTCAAGCACGATCGTGCCGTCCACGTCGCACAGCAGGGCACCAAACGGATGGTTGCCCTTTGACCGCGCCGCCTGCGCCAGGGCGATCGCTCGGCGCATCAGGGCCGCAAGATCCAGGTTTTCCAGTTCCAGCTTGGTCGGCATTCAATTCCTCGCTTTGGCGACAAGAGGTCAACGCAAAAGTCGCTGGGTGCCTGCGGCGGCGTTGATCCATGTTGGGCCGCTTTTGCCGGCAGGTCCATAGCCAAGATATCCTCTCGCGTGTTGACCTGCCGGAGACGGATTGGTTCGCGATTTCCAACAAAGTCACCGCATGACGATCGGGCAGGCAATGCTGATCTCGGTATCCTCGATTTGAGTATCCTGGGCAATCAGTCGGTAGTGCTTGCTGAAATGCAGCGATACGCGCCGCGCATCCTGCCTGAAACTGTGATGGATCACAAAACTGACCAGACCAGACTTCAGCAATTCGTTATTGGTCCGGTCAAGGTCGTGCGCCGCGAAAACATCGATCCTGCGGCCCACCGCACCAAAGGCATCAAGGATGGCTTTGTTGCCGCCTCCGATTGAATAGACGCAAGCAATGTCAGGGTGAGCCTCAAGCGCCTGCCCGATCAGCGCACCCGTCGCCCGGTTCACGCCAAAGCCTTCGGACACAGTCGTCATCGCCAGATGTCTTGCATTCTGGGTCAGGTAAGAGGCAAAGCCCATCCTGCGGGCGAGTTCGCCTTCGAATACCAGGCTCGACAACGTGATCAGCACCCGGGACGGACGCTGCGGCGCCATCCGGCTCAGCAGATAGGCGGCCGTCGCCCCGGCCCGCGTGTTCTGCATTCCGACATAAGCCAAACGCAGAGGGGCTGCGACATCGGTCACATAGGTTACAACCGGAACCTTCCGGGCGGCCAGATCCGCCAGACAGGCCGCGATTCCCGGTGTTGCCGGCACCTTCAGCACGATGCCTTGGGTGCCGCGCCGAGCAATCGCCCGCAAAAGGGCGACGATCTCGCGCTCTTCCATCATTTCAGCCAGATGAAACCGGGCGCGAAAGGTCGCGGGCCGCATCAGGGGAAGCTCGGCCTCGAACGCGGCGCGCACAGCCGAGGAAAATCTGTCGGGCGCCTGCATCACGATATCGATTGTCACCCGCGTCTCGCGAAGCTGGCTTGCGGCATGTTGGCGGTCAAGCTCTTGCTCTGCCGCGCGCACACGCTCTCGCGTGACCTCCCTCACATGATCGCGGCCATGCAGAACGCGGTCGACCGTGGCAAGGCTCAGGCCCGCCTGATACGCGATGACCTTGTTGGTGAATTTGGCTGCCATCACTCCATTTGAGGTGTTTTTGAGTTGAAAAGCAACTATCGCCCCCCGCTTTATTTGGGCAGTCATGGATCAACCGAGGAGGAGGCCCTGATGAACATCCAGACGCCCAGACCACAGCGCGCACCAGTATGGCTGAACGCCGACAGCGGCGACTTTGAAACCTTTCGCCAGATCGTCAGTCAAACGTCCGATCCAGCAGATACCCCCATGGCCACCGAGATCCTGCGCAACATCCCAGTCTATGACGGCATCAATGTGGATGCAGCGGTTGCCACTCCGGGCAGCCGCCAGACCTTGATGGAGGAATGGGCACATGTGTTTTCGCACGGGGCGGGCATCATCGTGATCCGACAAGGCGTGCCGGATCACGGCGTGATCGACCGCGCCAGCGCCGTTTTCGATCAGATCATCGCGGCTGAAAAGCGAGCTGCCAAGGGCGGCGGCGACCACTTCGCCAAGCCGGGTGCCAATGATCGGATCTGGAACTCGCTGGAAAAACACTGTCTGGCCGACCCGGCCAATTTCGCGGCCTATTACGGCTCTCACAGTATCGCCTTGGCCTCCGAGGCCTGGCTTGGGCCAGCCTATCAGATGACGGCGCAGGTCAACCGGGTGAACCCCGGCGGCGCCGCGCAGACGCCTCACCGCGACTATCACCTTGGCTTCATGACCGCCGAGCGGATGGCCCAGTTTCCGGCCCATATTCATGTCATTTCGCCAACACTGACCCTGCAAGGTGCTGTGGCCCATTGCGATATGCCGCTGGAAACCGGACCCACGATGTTGCTGCCGTTCTCGCAACAGTTTTTTGAGGGATATCTGGCATTCTCGCGCCCCGAGTTTCAGGAGCATTTTGCATCGAACCATGTGCAGCTGCCGCTGGAAAAGGGCAATCTGGTGTTCTTCAATCCGGCCGTAATGCACGGCGCTGGCACCAACCACACAGCTGACACGTTCCGCATGGTGAACCTGTTGCAGGTGTCGTCCGCCTTTGGCCGCGCGATGGAAACGGTCAACCGCACCCGCATGGTGCGCGCGCTTTATCCGGCCCTGAAGGCCGCTGTCGGGCTGAATGTTGAAAACGTCATCGCGGCTTCTGCCGAAGGCTATCCGTTCCCGACCAATCTGGACAGCAATCCGCCCATCGGGGGCATCGCGCCCAAGACCCAAGCCGACTATCTGCGCGACGCCTTGGCCAAAAACCAACCCGAAGCAGATTTCCACGCTGTGCTGGACGCGCTTGACCGCAAGAACCAGTCATAGGCCGCGCAGATGAACCGGATTGACGGAAAGATTGCAGTCGTAACCGGCGGCACCCAGGGTCTGGGTGCCGCAATTGCCCGTCTGTTTGCTCAGGCCGGGGTCGCTGGCGTCGCCATAGTCGGGCGGGACCAAGCCAAAGGCGATGAAGTTGCACGCAAGATCACTCAGGAAAGTGGCGTGCCGGTGCTGATGATTGCTGCCGATCTGGCCGAAATGGCCGAAGTCATGGCGGTTGTCGCCACCGCCGTCGCGCATTTCGGTCGCATGGACATTCTGGTGAATGCGGCCGGCTTGACAGATCGCGGCACCCTTTTGAACACCTCGCCCGCTCTGTTTGACCGGATCTTCGCTGTCAACGTGCGCGCACCGTTCTTTTTGATGCAAGAGGCGGTCAAGCACATGGCGCGGACTGGCGGCGATGGCCGGATCCTGAACATCGGCTCGACGTCAGAGCGTGCCGGCCAGCCCTTCCTTGCGGCCTATTCGGCCTCAAAGGGCGCGCTCGCCACGCTGACGCGCAACTCGGGCTTTGCCCTGATGCGCAACCGCGTGCGGGTCAATCAACTGGACATCGGCTGGATGCTGTCGGACCACGAAAAGTCAATCCAGCTGCGGGAATCGGGTGATCCCGACTGGCAGGTCAAGGCCGAAGCAGGGCTGCCCTTTGGCCGGCTTCTGGATCCCGAAGAGGTGGCCAAGGCCGCGCTTTGGATGGTATCTGATGACAGCGGAATGTTGACCGGAGCGGTCGTGCATTTCGATCAATCGGTCTGGGGCGCCTACGACGGTCAAGCCCCCGCACCCGCGGCAGCCCTTGAATAAATAGCCTTTCCGGATAACGACGCGGGGGACGACAACACGGCGAAGTGCCTTCGCGCCGGGTTCCAAACCCCTGCAGAACAGACTTCGACCCTTGAACGAACCGAGCACCCGGCGAAGTAGTTTCACCTGCCCCCCGACCCCGTCGCACATCCATCAATTTCAAACGGCGGGCCTCCGGTTCGACGGCCGCTGCGTGGTCGGTCATGCCAAATACTCGCCGCTGCGGGTTTGGCCTTTGCCGCAGAACCTTTGATCCGGATCACGAAGGAATTCCGCTGCTGCTTCAAATATTTTCCTCCACTCATGAAGTCGTGAGAAGACTCGAGTGCTCGGACAGCGCTTCGCCACGCGGATAAACTCGTTTGCGTCCAACGCATCGGTCTATTCGCCCGCGCTTACCGGAAAACCCTCACTGGCGAAGATTATTGCCGGCGCCGCGACGGTCGATGGGCTCAGCGAACTGGACCTGAACTACCTTAACCACATAGGCCACGATCCCTACCTCATCGGCAAAGTCGTCCGCGACAATGGCCCTTCGGTCAGCGGTCTGGCGATGCGCTACTATACCAATCCCGCCTACAGGCCCGGTGCATTCACCAACCCTGACCCGGCCGTCCGGCGCGAAGCAATTGACCTGACCAAGCGCGGGATCGATGCCGCACGGGCCATGGCTGCACCAATGATGACGCTGTGGCTGGGCCAGGACGGCTATGATTACGGCTTTCAATGTGACTACGGCCCGTTGTGGGACGCCGAGATTTCCGGCATTGCCGAAGTCTGCGCCCATGACCCGGACAGCATGATGCCCATTGAATATAAACCTAATTAACCATGGGTTTGCAGCCTTCTTCTCGATGCCGCAACCACGTTGCAGGCGATTGCGGAAGTGGGGCCGCGAACCTTGGTGTGACGTTGGATTTCGCCCATTCGCTTTACGCGGATGAGCAGCCCGCCTTTGCCGCTGCCCTTATTGCCCGCGAAAGCAGATTGTTGGGCCTGCACCTGAACGACGGCTAGGCCAAGCGCGACGATGGGCTGACGGTCGCCTCTGTGCATGAAATGGCGACACTGGAACTGCTGCGCGAAGTCTCCCGCGCCGGTTTCACCGGAGCCATCTATTTTGACACCTTTCCCGATGCGTCGGGTCTGGATCCGGTGGCCGAATGTGCCGCCAACATCCGCACCGTCCGCCGCTTGCTTGCGGCCGCCCAGACCATGGAAGGCGGCAATCGGCTGGCCCAGGCGCAATCCGCCCAGGATCCCATCATCGCCCTGAACATCGCCCGACTCGCGGCGGCCAAGGGGGCATTTACTGCCTAACTTTATTCAACATCATGAAGTTGTGTTGAAAAGGGAGGAACCACATGCAACACTTTCTGAAAGGCGCTCTCGCCGCCAGCGTCCTTGCGTTGTCGATGGGCTTGGCCCACGCTGACCTAGCCCCGCTGAATTCCGACACGGAAGCCGACCGTATGGACTGGTCCGAACTGGACGCCAAGTTCGGCCCGCTTGCAGCCCCAGCTGCCGGCACCAAGATCGGTGGCGTGTCCAAGACGCTGGCCAACGAATACTGGCGCTCTCTTGGCCAGGGCTACCAGAATGTCGCCGACAAGCTCGGCATCACGCAGGTGTACCAGGCTGCCGCCAATTCCAGCGCTGAACGTCAATGACGCTGTGATCCCGTCGGCCGACCACTATGTCGGCAACGTATAAAGGGGCAACGGCGTGAACGTCGCCAACTGGTCCATCGCCAACCGCCCTGACGGTGGCAAAGTTGCCTTGATCGAGGGCCAGCCTGGCGTCTACTCTGCAGGCCAGTGCACCGCAGGTTTCACCGAAACCATCAACGCGGCTGGCAAGTTCGAAGTCGTGGCCTCGGTTCCCGCGAACTGGAGCCAAGAAGAAGCCTTCAACGCCGCCACCACCATTCTGCAGCAATACCCCGACCTGATCGGGTTCTTTGCCAACAACGACGGCATGGCGCTGGGTGTGGTCGCGGCAATCAAAGCCGCAGGCAAAGCCGACCAGGTCGCTGTGTTCGGCACCGATGGCATCTCTGACGCCCATGCCGCCATCAAGGCGGGCGATCTGACAGGCACAGTCGACAGTTTCCCGGTTCTGACCGGCGAGATTGCTCTGGAAGTGGCGCTGCGTCTGATGGCTGGTCAATCCCTGCCCCGCGTGGTTGCCACGCCGCGTTCCCTGATCACCATGGACAACGTCGAAACCTATGCCACCTCCGACATGGCCGCCCTGCGCGCAGCCCTTCTGAAGTGACGCAACTGACCCGCCCGGACGCTCCCCCGGGCGGGTCCTTTTTCTCGGAGCGCCCCATGATCCCGCGACTTGCCTTGACTGACGTGCAATAGTCCTTCGGCGCGACCAAGGTGCTGCACGGCGTCGCTCTGACCGTCCAGCCCGGTGAAGTTCACGGTCTGCTCGGTGAAAATGGTGCCGGCAAATCCACGATGCTGAACATTCTGTCGGGGGTCCTGCCTGCCGAAGGCGGGCTGATCCAGATCGACGGGAAAAGCGTCGCGATCTTCAGTCCCCGCGATGCCGCGGCTGTCGGTATCGCGATGATCCATCAGGAACTTCAGCAGGTTCCTGAACTGACCGTCGCCCAGAGCATCTATCTGGGACACGCCCTGCGCCGTGGCATCTTTGTTGACCGCGCAAGGCAAGACTCCGAGGCGAGGCGCCTGTTGGCCGACCTTGACCCCAGCATTGACGTCACCGTTCCGATCCGCTCCCTGCGCGTAGCACAACGCCAGATCGTCGAGATTGCCGAAGACCTGCGCGCCAATGCCCGCATCATTGCGATGGACGAGCCCACCTCGTCGCCGACCCCGTCGGAGTTTGAAAAGCTGGTCGCCGTGATCGGTCGCCTGTCGGCGCAAGGCCTGTCCATCATCCATGTCTCCCACAAGATGGACGAGGTGTTCCGCGTCTGCCAGACCGCCACCATCCTGCGCGACGGAGGCCTTATTGCTCAGGCACCAATCCAGGCCACCCGGTTGATGAGGTCATCGAACTGATGGTGGGCCGCGAATTGGCCCATTCGTTTGCCACCGCCAGAACGAACCTGAAGGTCAGCGGCCTATCCCGCGGCAAGGCCGTGCAAAAGCCGGGTCCGAGCTGCAAGCGGGCAAGGTCCTGGGGATTGCGGGCCTTGTCGGGTCGAGCCGGACCGAGCTTATGCGCCTCATCTCGGCTGTGGACCGGGCGGATCACCGTTCGGTCGAGGTGAACGGCACAGCCATCGCCCCGCCCCCCCGCGCCCGCATTAATGCCGGTCTTGGACTGGTGCCCGAAGCGCTGATGCGCGAGGTCAATCTTCGCCCGCTGGACGTCTTGCGCCCGATCGGCAGCTTTTCCGAGGCAACCAGCAAAAGGCCATCATCGGTCGCTGGCTGGCGGCGGGCACCCAGATATTCCTGTTCGAGGAGCCCACCCCCGGCATCGACGTCGGTGCCAAGGCCGAGATTCACGATCTGATCGAACGCCTCGCCTCTGACGGCAAGGCCATTCTCTTCATGTCGTCCGAAATGCCCGAGGTGATCCGTCTGTCCGATCGTGTCCTGGTGATGCGCGAAGGCCGTATCAGCACCACCCTGAACTCCGGCCAGATCACCGAGGCGAACATCGCCCGCCACGCCATTCCATCGACGTGAGGTACCCATGACCAAACTCCTCTCAAGCTTCCGCTTCCGCGATGCAGGAACGCCGATCGGGTTGATCCTGATCTCGGCGGTCTTCGCCAGCATGTCACCAACGTTCTTGACCACCCCCAACCTGATGAACGTGCTGCAACAATCCTCAATCAACGCTTGCATCGCGTTGGGGATGACGCTGGTGATCATATCAGGCGGAATCGACCTGTCGGTCGGCCCGGTTGCGGCCCTGACGGCCGTGCTTGGCGCTGCCATGATGGTGGCTGGCGTGCCCATACCGCTGGCCCTCCTTGGGGCGCTTGCTGTTGGGGTGACCTACGGGTTCGGCAATGGCGCGTTTATCGCGTGGGGCGGCCTGCAGCCGTTCATCGTGACGCTGGGCGGGCTGTCGCTCTACCGCGCCCTCGCGCTGATCTACACCGGCGGCACACCGATCTTCGGCCTGCCAGATGGCTTTCGCGCCCTGACCAACGGCACCGTTGGCGGCGATCCCAATCCGGTCGTCATCGTGCCCTGCCTTGCCCTTGTGGCATGGGTGACCCTCAACAAGACGCCGCTTGGCGAATATTTCATGGCCGTCGGCGGCAACCCGGAGGCCGCGCGGATTGCGGCTCATGGCCTAAATGATTTCGGGTTTCATGGCCGCCGTGGCCGCGATGATCCTGATCGGCCGACCGGGTGCCGCCGAACCCACCATGGGCACGCTCTGGGAACTGGACGCCATCGCCGCCTCCGCCATCGGCGGGGCCAGCCTGATGGGCGGGAGCGGCTCGATCCCCGGCACGCTGATCGGCTGCATTATTCTGGGCACGCTCCGCAACGGGTTGAACCTTCTTAACGTGCAGGCATTCTACCAGTTGCTTGCCACTGGAATCATCATCATTGTCGCCATGCTGAACGACAAGTTCACCTCAGGTGCGGGTGGCGGGAAACAGGGGTAAAGATGGGTGATCCAAGGGCTGTGGGCGCGCAAGTCCGGATGAGGTTGCCAAGCCTTACCCCGCTGGAAGGCAAAGTGGCGGCGGACATTCAGGCCCGCAAGGACATCGGCGAGGCGACGCCGCTGCGCGAGATCGCCGAGAAATCGGCGGTGTCCGAGGCGATGGTGGTCAAGGTTGCCAAAAAGCTGGGCTTCGCGGGCTTTCGCGAGTTTCGTCAGGGGCTGGTCGACTACGACAACTCCGACACCGCCGCCCTTCATGCCGAAATATCCGAGGATGATACGGCGGGCGAGATCGTGCAAAAGGTCTTTCGCACCGCCATGCAGGCGCTTGAGGAAACCTTTGCCATCCTTGACCTGCAAGCCTTTGACCGTTCCGCCGACTACCTTGCCGGCGCCAGGCAGCGCGACTTCTACGGGCTTGGCGGCTCGGCGCAGATTGCCCGTGATGTCAGCCACAAGTTCCTGCGCATTGGCATACGGACATCGGTGATTGACGACGCGCACATGATGATGATGTCCGCGGCGCTGCTGGGACCGGAAGACGTGGCCATCGCCTTTTCCCATTCCGGCACCACGGCCGCGGTGCTCGATGCCGCCGAAATGGCGCGGCGCAATGGAGCGCGGACCATAGCGGTGACCAACTATCCCGAAAGCCCCCTGGCCAGAATGGTAGATGTGGTCCTGTGTTCGACGGCACAAAACTCCCCGCTTCTGGGCGAGAACGCCACTGCCCGGATTGCCCAGTTGAACCTGCTGGATGCGCTGTTCGTGGCTGTGGCCCAGCGCGACCGCAAATCCGCCGATCAGAACCTTGGCCGCACCCTGCGCGCCGTCCAGTCCAAACGCAGAATGTGAGACCCCGATGCCAACCGTCCTGACTGTGGGAAGCCTGCATTATGACATCATGGTCGAGGCCGACCATCTGCCACGCAAGGACGAAACCGCCGTCGGGTCGCGCTGGTATCCCAAATTCGGCGGCAAAGGCGGCAATCAGGCCGTCGCTTCTGCCAAGTCTGGAGCGGTCAGCCGCATGGTCGGCGCGGTCGGGGACGATGAATTCGGCCGTTTCCTGAGCGATCATCTTCGCAAGGCCCGGGTCGAGGACCGGTTCATCGTCACGGTTCATGGGGTTGGCTCGGGGATGAGTGTCGCCATTCAGGACGGCAACGGCGACTACGCCGCCACCATCGTCTCATCCGCGAACCAGCACATCCAGCCTCGGACACTTGATCAGGATGCGGTTTGGGAAAATGTCACTTTTCTTGTCCTCCAGAACGAAATCCCGGAAGCGGTCAATCTCGCCGCCGCCTTGCAAGCACGCAAGCGCGGGATCCGCACCCTTCTGAATGCAGCCCCCTTCCGTCCGCTGCCGCCAGACCTGCGCGCCCTTGTCGACATCCTCGTGGTCAACGCAGTCGAGGCCGAGATGATGGGCGCCGAACGTGTGTACTGCCTGCCCAGCGCCCTGGACGCCGCGCAAAAGCTGGCGGCCCAGTTTGAAATCGTGATCGTGACGGCGGGCGGTGAAGGGCTTGCCGGCTGGGGCGCAAACGACAAGGTGTTCAAATTGCCCGCCGACAAAGTGCAAGTTGTCAGCAGCCACGGCGCGGGCGACGCCTTCATCGGGACACTGGCTGCGGAACTCGCCCGCGGTCATGACCTCGAGGATTCCTGCCGGACCGCATCTTCAGCCGCCGCAAAGCACGTTTCGGCGAGCAGAGATCAAGAATAACAAGCCCGCGAGATCAGGCAGGTCCGCATCTCTGTGTCCAAGCGGCAGCACAAGGCAGGGCGGGGATGCAATGCCCACGCTTGTGTCTGGGATCAGCGATGCCGTGCAGCGTGATCCCTTGTCAGTCCACGGAGCAGCAACCAGACCAGGGCCGGCACAAGGCAGGACGCCGCAAAGGCAGCGAGAAAGGTCCAAGTATCCGAGACTTTCGAACCCAAAGCAACATAAACAGCCGCGACAGCGGCATTGGCTGCCGCGCAGGTGAACAGGAATCGCAGCAGGGGTGCACGGGCCGTGCCCGCCATGACAATCGACAGTTCCGCAAGCATCGGGATCGGACGGCAGACCGCAACGATGGCAACGCCATGTCGCGCAAACCATGCCGACAGCGCAGCGCGCCGTTCGGATCCAGCCATCCGGGCCAGGAGCGGCTCGCCAAGCCATCGCCCCAACCCATAGCCCAGGCCGCATCCCAGCATAAGCCCGGCAAAGCAGCTGAGGATGGCAGCCACCGGCGGCAGGATGATCGCCGCGCCGATCATCACCAGGCTCGAGGGGATCGGCAGCAGGACGTCAGCGGTCAGCAGGCCGACCACAACCAGACCGCGCTGCGTCGCGCTGGTCTGTTGCAGCGCCTCACGCGAGATGTTTTCCAGCGCGCTGTCCCAAATGGCGAAGGGCACAAGAATTGCCGCGCACAGCACCACGACGAACCCGGTCAATCCGAACCTTTTGGCCCGCGTCGGATCAGGCTGCATACGGCGCTAGCAATGTGCCCTGGAAAAAGGCGCACAGCAGGTCCGAATCCCAGGCACCGATCCAGAAAGCAATCTGCCAACCCGACGGTGTCGGATTGCCGTCCGGACCCTTGGGTCCAAATTGGCCCGCGTAAAGCTTGCCGCCCAGCACCTTGTCCTGTTGGCCGCTGATCGCGCAATTGCCGCCGTCCATCCCGAACCCAAATCGCTCGACCATGACCGAATTGGCCACGCGGCGGTTCGAGGGGTCGTCGCGCCCGATCCCCAGTTGAGTCAGTCGGCCATCGATTATGGTGAGCAGATCTTCGTTCTTCTGCGATTTCGGCTGGGCCTCCAGCGCTTTCTTGTCCTTCTCGAGCAGCTCGATACGCTCCAAAAGACGCTTGTAGGGATCCCACATCCCTGTGGCACGCCGGACGGTGTCCGGTTCGGGAACCATGCCAAAAGCCGCCATGCGCGCCAAATTGGCAGAACTGGCCTTGTAGACCGGCTGAGAGGGATCAACCGAATCGATCGGCACCGTTCGGTAGATATTGATGTCGTCGTTCCAGATCCGCATGTCAAAGGGTGAGATCGGCTCCATCCCCGCCACCGTCAGGATCAGGTTGCGGTTTTCCAGCTTTGGTTTGTTTTCCCAGTCCATCTTTGCGCCAACCAGCAGCGGCAAATTCTCGGGCGCCTTGCCTGGTTGGGCAAATCGCCTTGACGCACCGGTGACGACTACACCCATGGGATTGGGCGAGTGGCTACGGATAAATCTTGCCCCTGGTTGCAGCAGGATGGCCCGATCAAGGTCCGGTTCTTTCCCAAAGGCGAATGTGTAGCCTGAAACACCGCGCGTTTCATCCGTGGGGTCCGGATCGGTGGGAATGCGCATCAAGCCGTAGCCCGCGAATTCGACCACGAGCATATCCGGTTCTTTGGTGGTGGTCATAGCAGGCTCCTTGCCCCCGAAGCGTTCTTGAAATTGTTCGTGATACGCCAGACGTTCTCGACCATGAATTCCAGTCGCGAATTCAATACCTGATTGCCCAACCCTGGTTTTTGGAGGTCCACCAGGGCGCGGTAGAGCATGTCCAAGTTGGTGGCGATATTGTCGAACGCGCTTTTGCGATGAGGCAAGAGCGCTGTCCGCAGTTCAAAGCGGAATGTCGGACCGGCATTGCCCGGGCTGCCATTGGCGTAGGCCGGCAGTTGGGTGATGATCTCGCAAAGCGGCCGGATCACCATGGTCATCATCGGAAAGAAAGCCGCATTCTCAAGCGCCATGCTGTCGTCTTCGCCCTGATCGGTCGCACCAAAGAAGCGGGCCAGAAGCAGCAACAGAGTGGTATAGGCCTGATCGAAGGCAAGACTTGCCTTGTGGGCCGTCTCGGCCGTGATCAGATTGCCGAGCTTGTCGGAATTGCCACGCCCGGGCTGTTGGGTGATCGGGTCCGAGATCACGTCGCGGGCCGGTTCGAAGGACGGATCGTTCTCCCGTTCCGAAATCAGGTCTTTCAACACCTTTAGAAACTTGCCGAAGTGGCTGTTCCTTCGGTCTGGAACGCTGCCGTCTTTTCGGTGAACGACGCTGCCTTCGCCTTCCTTGACGATCTGATTGATGGTCGTCAGCGCGGACTTGAGGTTGGTCACGCCATTCATGTTGATCGAATATGCGGTTCCGACACCCTGTTCTCCGGACCGGCGGACCTGCTGAGGTTGCGCGCTGTCGGCAATCTTGAACTGCGCGCCGGGCGGGCCGATGAAAACCCGGTCGTCATCCTTGCCGTTGTTGCTGATCTTCGTCAAAAGATCGCCAATCCCATCATAAAGCGCACCGATCGTCTGGTGGGCCTCAGAGTTGTACTGGCCCACATAGTGCTTCAGGTCCTGTTTTTCGCTGGGCAGAAGATCATCCGGCAATTCGAACAGCACGAAGCGCTGCATGCACTTGATGCTGAACTTCTCCAATTTCGAGATGACGTCGGTCTGGTAGTATTTCGGAGACAACGGAAAGCTGGGCCGGACAAGATGCGGCGCTTCGCCGACGGCGATCTGGAGGTTGAAGACCAGGCCCAAATGCTCCATCTCCTGGCGGGCCACGTCCAGAAGAACAGTTTGCCAGTCCCGCACCTTGTCGGCCTGGCGCGCGGTCAACCCCTCGGCCATCGTTTTCTTGAGCGAAAAGGCGGCGAAGAGGTACTGGCAGCAAAGTGAATGCTCCAGTTCCGCAGCTTCTGCCAACATGTCTGCCAACAGCGCGCGGGAATAAAGCGGGTCGAGTTTGGTATCGTTGGCTGGGTCGGTCATTTCGCCTCTCTTACGCTGGGGTCCGCAAGGGTGCGCGGGCATCCGCCACATCCCACGGCATTTCAGCAGCCTCAAACTGAAGGACGGCGGCCTCGATCAGTGCCGCGCCTTCCTCTGACCGCCCGGTGGACGACAGAAGATTGCCAAGCCGGGACTGGGCCCGCCAAACATAGATCCGGGCGTTCAGACGCTCGGCTTGGGCGATGGCGTCGCGGAAGACTTGTTCGCACGCTGCGGTGGGTTGGCCCGCCAGCACCATCAACTCGGCCTTGATCCGCAAAGCATCGGACACTTGCAGCAATTCGCCCGTGCGGTCCGCAACCTGAAGTGCATCTTCTGCCGCGGCCAGCCCGGCTTCGGCGTCGCCAGCGATCAGATAGGCTTCGGCCAGGAATCCAAGGTATTGCGGAAGCCGCATGCCGGCGCCCATCCCGCGCCACATCGCGATGCCCTTGATCAGCGCCGGAAGGCCCTCGTCGGTTCGACCCTTGACGCACAATGCCCAGCCCTTGATGCAAAGGCCCTGGGCGATCATGTGAGGGAAGCCTTGTTCGGCTGCGATGGCAAGGCCGGGGTCGATCCAATCCAGCGTTGCGTCGGCATCATGCAGCGAGGCCAACAAAGCAGGATGAGCCAATCTGGTGAATGACTTGGTAAAGGCGTTTGGCGTCGATGGCGTCATTTCGATGCCCAACGCCGTGAGGCCGCGCGCCTTTCTGGCGTTGCCCAGCATGCATTCGGCAAGACCTAAGTGATAAAGGCAGAACAGCCCCTGGTTCTTGCCGGTAAATTGCATGTGCTGGTGGTGGTTGTCGTGATCGTAAAGCGCCCAGCAGCGTTCAAGGTGCTGCATTCCCTGCGCAATATCACCCCGGTAAAGCACAAGCGCACCAAACTCATGCTCGGCGGCCATGATCCACTCGGTATTCTGTGCCGACTCTGCAATCCTGAGGGCATTCTCGGCCATCTTGAACGCGTCGTCGAAATCTCCCCGTACGATGGAATAGGACAAAAGGCCAATCGCGGTCGGGAAGGTCTCGATGCCGCCCCCGGCCGCGTCCCAGCCGGAATAGGCGTTTTGATAGACCTCACCCACCTGGGGTGCGGACCAGCCGTATAGCATGGTCAGGGCGACACCCTTCAGACCTGAAATGCCCAGTTCCGCGCTGGCCAGCGCCCTTCCCTTCAGGCCGCTGCGGCTCAGTTCAAGTGCTTTGTCGAACAGTCGTACCGCTTCCTGATTTGCAAATCGCTCCATAGCGGACAGCCCGGCCTTGGTATACCAGCCCGAGGCAGTCAAGATCTCGCCACCCTGTTCGAAATGCCAGGCGACACGCTCCGGCGGATGGGAAAGGCCCTGTTCCAGATCGCCCAGCAGCGTGCCCGAGATGCGCCGATGCATCTCGGCCCTTTCGCTGCGCAGCATGACGTCGGCCAGCACGTCCTGGATCAACGCATGCTGGAACCGGTAAGCGCCCTCTTGCGCCCCATCCGGCCGGGTCACAATATTGGCCTCTTCCATGGCGTCAAGGACCTCGGATACCGAATCCGTGTCGCGCCCGATCACTCGTGCCAGCAGTTTGAGGTCAAAGTCACGGCCCAGAAGGGCTGCCACCTGAATCGTCTTTCGCAGCCCGCCTAACCGGTCCACACGGGCCATCAGCGCGTCCTGCAAGGTGTCGGGCACATCCGCCATGCCGTCGCCACCGTGCTGGTCCAGCACCGCGCGAGTCAGTTCTTCAAGGAACAGTGGCACCCCGTCGGCCTTTGCCACGATAGCATGCACCTGGCCCTCGGTCAGGGGCGCCGCGCCAGCAACTTGCCGCACGAAGTCCGCGCATTCCACGTCACCCAGCCGCTGAAGCCGGATTCTCGTGATGCCCTGGATGTCCTGCCAGGGATCTTCGATCTGGTCGCGGTAGGTCGTCAGCAGCAGAAGTGGCAAGCTTGCGGCCTGGCGCGCCAGTTCTTGCATCAGTTCGGTCGTCGACGGGTCGCTCCAATGCGAATCCTCAAGCACCACCAAAAGCGGCGTCTCCCGGGCCCGGGCCGCGATCTGTTCCAGAATGACATCGATCGTGCGCCGGCGCAGACGCGGCGGCGAGTAATTCTCCAGAATCGTGCTGGAAGACGGCAGGCTCAACAGCCGTTCAAACAGCGCCATGACTTCGGCTGGGTCACTGGCAACCGGCAACAGCGCCGCTTGCAATTGCGCCCTTCTGCCCGCGTCACCGTCTGCATCCAGCGCTGTCGCGTAATGCCCGATGATAGGGGCATAGGCGGTAACATTTTCGTTGGGGGAACAGAACCAGGACATGACGTCCATGCCATCGCGAAGGGCGCGGTCTGACAGCTCATGTGCGACCCGGGACTTGCCGATGCCAGGCTCGCCCCGGATCGTGGCAATACTGCCCCGGCCGGCTCGGGCCGCGTCGCAGGCCGCGCGCAGGCTCGCGAGGCTGTCGGTGCGCCCGACAAGGTCGGACATCAAGCCCGCGCGCAGAGCGATGAAACGGGACCGGGCCTTGCGGCCGCCGGTCACGATCCATAGGGAAAGGGGCTGGCTGAAACCCTTGATTTCCTGCATCCCAAGGGGCGCCACGGTCATCAAGTCGCCCAGCATGCGCCGGGTGCGTTCCTCGATCACGACCTGGCCGGGGGCGGCCAGCGATTGCAGTCGGGCGGCCAGATGGGCGGTTGCGCCAATCACGTTGATTTCGCGCGCGCTGCCGTGTCCGATCACATCGCCTATGACAACGCGCCCGGTGGCCACCCCGACGCGGATCTGCATAGGCGTGCCATCTGGCCATTTCAGGTCCTTCAGCGCCGCAATGGCTGCCAGGCCCGCCCGCACCGCCGCCTCGGCATTATTCTCCAGCCCTTTGGGGTAGCCAAAATAGACCAGCGCGCCGTCACCCATGAACTTGGCAACAAATCCTCGGTAGGCCGCCGCCGCCGTCTCGATCGCCATTGTGAAGGACCTGATCACCTGGCGACTGTCTTCGGGATCGATCTTCAAAATCGCCTGGGTCGAACTGACGATGTCGCAGAACAACAAAGTCATCTGCCGCCGCTCGGCGCCGCGCGGGCCGTCGGGGTTGTCCGGCTGATCGGCCGCTTCGTCCAGGCTTAGCCGTTCGATCGCGCTCAGCAGCTTGCGCCGGTGACCTACCGCCGCGATACCCATGGCGATCAAGTCCTCGCCTGTAAGGTCGGGCAAGACGCTGCTATCGATGCCGTTGTCAGCGAATACCGACTGGTATTCCTCCAAGCTCAACTGACGAAGCCAGGTTGCGATATCTATCTCGGTCTTGCTCACTTATGCGTCCTGACTGAAAGTCCCCGGTTATGCGCGTCTTTGTGAAAGTGCGTGGCTCTTTGTCACGCCGCAGGCAAGAAAATGAAGCCGCTTGCACCCAAGTCTATTCTGCGGGCCTTATGCTTTGTTCGAAGCGGAACAGGTTGTCTTTGTCGAACTCCTTCTTGACCTTGCGCAGGCGCCCCAAATTCTGGCCGAAATAAAGATCAGCGAAATCGGTGGACCGCCGGTTGGGATAGTTCTGATAAGCGCGGCCAGAAGATATCGGTGTCAGAGTTTGCTCGAAGGACTCGATATAGTCCAGCGCCGCCTGCCGATCATGTTCGGCCAACCAGAAGGAATAGACCGCGAGGTCGAACCGGTCATTCCGGTGCACAAAGGCCGTGTCGCCCGGCTTCTTGGCGTTGATCTGCCCGCCATAAGGTTCCAGGACGAGCATATTCACCTTCACGGGCGCTTTGATCAGGAAGTCGATGATCGTCTTGAATTCCTTCGGGCCAAGGCCGTCGCCCATGATCCGGGATGTGGCGACCGACCGGATGCCCGGCGGCACCGAAGGCAGCTCCACGGGTACGGACAGCAGCTCGTTGTTCAGTTTGGTATAGGTGCCCGCCTGCCAGTAGTCGCGTTGCCTGGCCGGATCTGCAAGCGTCGCGACGATATCATCGAGCAGGGGCTTCAAGTTGATCGGCAGACCCTCGTACATGCCGCGCAGGTACATGTTGGGTATGCCGTCATAGAACGTCATCGCAATCTGATGTCCAAAGCCCTTGGGGACATTGGCGCCCGTCATCGTATCATACCAGATCTGCAGCGCCTTTTCGGCCCGCATGATATTGTCCGGTGTGTCCAGCGGCCAATGATAGCCAAAGCCCCACAGCGGGCCAATCTCACGCAGATTGTAGGTAATCTCCACGATGACGCCGAAGTTGTTGCCTGTGCCGCCACGGACGGCCCAGAACAGGCCGTTGTTCTGCGTGTCATTTGCGGTGACGACCGTGCCATCTGCGAGCGCGACGCGAACTTCGCGCACGCAATCGCAGTTCATGCCGTTCATAAGCGCAGTGAAGCCATACCCGCCGCCCTGCATATAGCCCCCGACCGAAACTGTTTCGCAGCCTCCGGTCGTCATGTTCAGTTGATACGCGTCCAGCATCGGGTTGATGCTGGCGAACGTCGTGCCGCCGCCGACACGCATGGTCTTACTGGCCTTGTCGATAAGCACATAGGACAGGTTCGACAGGTCGATTATCATTTGATCATTGGCTGAAAAGCCGGCGGTCGAATGTCCACCCGACCGGCAGACCGGATTCAAGTTGGTTTTTCGCGCGAAATTGATCGCCTTCACAACGTCGCTTTCAACACGGCAATAGGCGATGACTTGCGGATAATTCTGAAACGTCGGCACGAACAACTGGCGCGCCTGATGGTAATTCGGGTCCGTTTGCAGTGTCACCGTTCCGGCGAATCCGGCCTGAAATTCTTTGATCTGATCCTCGGTGAAATTCAGCGAACCACCTTTGCTCGCGAGCGGACCAAGCACGCTGAACAGGGCAGCAATATTTGTGGGCTTCCTCAAGCGCATATTGCCCCCCATTGAGAACGTTCTTCTTGGTTAACGCTGAGTCGCTGAACGTAAGTTAGGCTCCAGACGTGTTAATTGTCAAAGCCAGATCATGACGGTTGGGCAAGGCCGCGGAACAGGGCCTCGTTCTGAAATTCGTCGCGGAGCCACCCGTTGAAGCTCTCGATGACGCCATTGCATGGTTTTTCCTGATGCGATGTGGCTACTCCCGATTGATTGGACAGTTTCCGGGCCAAGTTAAGCTACTTTCTGCACCTCCTTATCGGGTTGGGTTGTTTTGGTGATGCGGGCCCTGTTGCACAAATTCTTTGAGGGATTAGTCTCGTGGATCCAGCGTGGAAGCTGGGCGGCATGAGTAGACCGACACCCCCCGCCTGCAAGACCCGTAACTGGCCGAGCTACAACAAAGCGCTCAAGCGCCGCCGCTCGCTGACGATCCGTTGGCCGGTAGGCGATTGCCTGCAATCGCCGTAAGGCTGGTTCGATCCCGCCATGATGTGGGAAGCGGCGCCCACCGGCAAGCGCGGCCGCCAGCCGGACTACAGCGATGCCGCGATCCAGACTTGCCTGACCATGAAGGTGATGTTCGGTATGGCGCTGAGGCAGGCCACGGGTTTCGTCAAGAGCCTCCTGCCGCTGATAGGGCTCGATTGGACCGTGCCGAACTTCAGCACGCCTTCGCGGTGTCAGAAGACCTTGAAGGTCAACATTCCCAACCGCGGATCGGACGGCCCGCTGCACCTGCTGATTGACAGCGCCGGGATCAAGGTCGAGGGCGAAGGAGAGTGAAATGCCCGGAAGCACGGTGGCACGAAACGCCGCTCGCCACGGTTTCTCGAACCGTGGCGAAACCATGGCTCGACTGGCGCAATATCCACATCGGGATCAATGAGCAAACACTGGAAATCCAGGCCGCCGAGTTCACCACCAGCGACGTGGGCGATGCGCCCATGCTGCCTGAACAGCTCGACCAGATCCCGCCCGATCAGGAGGTCGGCAGCGTCACCACACCCGCCCGCGGCGCGGCCGCGATCATCCCGCTCCGCAGGAATGCCAAGCCCTTGAAACCCGTCAAGCCACGCTTGCGCCTGACTGGCGGGATCAGAGTATAAGCCCGACCGCTTGCAGGACCGATTGCGGTGCGGGGCTGCGCCAGATGCGTTGGAAGCTTTCCACCACATTCGTGCGGGTAACCGCGACGCCCGGCAGCGCGATCCACGCCGGGGTCAGGCGGCCCAGAAGCGTCAGGATGGTGGTCTGGGCGGCCGCCACGCCTTGCAGGTAGGGTTGCTGCGCCGCGATGACCGCAAATGGCGCGCCTTGGGCGAGGCCGATGGCGGCCTTCTCTCCCAGATCGACCGTGGCCATCGGGATGGGCCTTGGATGGTGGCGCAGGACCTCGGCAGCTTGCAGGGCCGGCGTGTCCCAAACCACGAAGAGGCCTGCAAGGTCGGGATGGGCGGCCAGCATGGCTTCGGTCCTTGGCGCAGCCTCGTCGATGCGGCCAAAGGCGTCGTGCCGGATTGTCACATCGGGGCGACGGGTCTGCATCCATTGGGTAAAGGCGATCTCGCGTTCGTTGGTCGCAAAGAAATCGGCGGCATAGCCCAAAAGGCCAACCTCGGAGCCTTGGGGCAAATGGGGCGACAGGCCTTCGGCAGCGATCAGGCCAAGGCCGAAGTTGTCGGCAGAGACGAGGGTGTCGTAGTGGCTGCCCGGCAGAAGGCCGGTGGGTGCGTTGTCCAGCAGGACCAGCCTGATCCCCGCCGCGGTTAGCCGCGCATGAGCCAGCGCCACCTCCTGATTGGCCACGGGCAGCGAGATCACTGCATCCGGCTTTTGCGCCAGCAGCCCGTCCAGCGCCTTGACCTGCTCAGTGGAAGAAAAGCCGCAGTCGATGACATGGGTCACCGCCGTTCCGCAGTCGCCCAATACGCCCACGATTCCAGATAGTTGCTGACGCGCCCAGTCGCTTTCCAACGTATGCAGCACCACGGCCACACGGAACGCCCGCGCCTTGGCCGCCACACGGTCCTCGGGCAAAAGGGTCACGCGTTCAGGCGGCGCAGCACGCTCGCCATGGGGGCCAAGGCCAGAGATCGTCATGGCGCACCTCTCAAGGGGGGCGGGGATGGGGCGGGTGGCGGCGGGGCCGTATCCAGCCCCGCGCGGAAGGCTGCGAAGCCCGGATGTTTCAGCGGACTGCCCTGCATCACCCAATCCTTGAGGAACCCGGGCGCGAAAAGCAGCTCCGCGCCCACCCGCGCCGCCCCCACAAGCCCCGCCGAGGAGCCCATCTGGCTGCGGATGATCCGCAGGTCCCGTGTCACCAACGGATGGCTCGCCCCATAAACCGCCTCGCGCACAGCGGCGAGGATGATGTCATTCGTCTGCACGATGGAGCCCGACAGCACGATGACCTCGGGGTTCAGCGTGTTGGTCAGCGTGGCCACGACCTGCCCGATCATGCGGCCCGAGGTCGTCAGAATCTCGGTGCAAGCCTCATCGCCCATCTGGGCGGCTTGGGCAACGTCGATGGCGGTGATCTCTCCGCCGCGGCGCAGGTGGTCCGCCAGAAAGGCGCTGCGCCCGGTTTCTGCCGCCAGCCGCCCCTCGCGCAAGATCATATCGGATCCGGCCATGGTATCCAGCGTGCCCGACCGGTCGCCCAAATGCACCGGCAGCGCACCGATGAGCCCGGTTGCGCCCTGCGCGCCGCGAAACAGCCGCCCCTCTGAAACAATCCCCGCCGCGATCCGCCGCCCGACCTTGATGAACAGCATCGAGCCGAGGCCCTGCCCTGCCCCGCCATGCAATTCTCCCATCGTCATCGTATCGACCGAAGATCGCATCCAGACCGGCGCCCCAAAGCTGCGGGTCAGCATCTCGACCAGCGGAAAGCCCTCCCAGGCAGGCAGCGCCGTCGGGGTGCGCGTCAGGAAGTCGCCCGCCGCCCCAGGCACCGTGCCCGGCACCGACAAGGAAATGCCCCAAAGTCCGGCCGGAGAGGCCTGCCGGTCCAGTGACCAGCGCAGGAGGGTGGTCAGCCGCTCCGCCAGCGCGCGCGGCGGGGCGGTCAATTCAAAGGCCTCGTGATGTTCGGTCAAAAGCTTGCCCGCGAGGTCTGCCACGCCAACGCCCAAAGCCGACTGATCCAGCGTCGCCACCAGCACTCGGCCCCGCAAGGCCGCCAGCCGCACCAGCCGGGGCGCGCGGCCCCCGGTCGCGGTGCCAAGTTCGCTTTCGTCGATCAGGCCCAGATCAGCCAGCATTGTCAGGCGATCTGACACCACGGCGCGGCCCAACTCACTTTTGCGCTCCAACTCATGCCGGGTCGTCGGGTCATCGGCGCGAATCAGGTTCAAAAGCTCCACCAGCGAGGGCGCAGCCGTTTCCGCCACCCGCGGCCGTCCTTTGCCCCGCGCCAGTCCGGAAATCTCGATCAGGTCCTGCGCCATGTCTCCTCCGTTTTTCCTTGATAAATCGGGCCATTCGCTGGATCAAGTCAATACTTTAGAATTTAATCAACAAAAGATATCATAGTTGCACATAAAATATATTGACCTGACGCGATTCCGCACTTAAAACGGCCCACATCGGCTGGAGGGTCGAGCAGAGGAGGGGAAAATGACAGCCTGGAAACTGGCCTATCACGCGAATTGCTGGGGTGCGCTCGGTGGCGATGCCGTAGGGGTGACCTCAATCACGCAGCTGGCCTATCGCACCTTCGGCCAGATGGACCGTGCCTTCGCCGAGATCGCTGCGTCGGGCTATGAGGGGGTAGAGGTCTTTGACGGCAACCTCCTGGACCATTCCGCCGCCGATTTCCGCAGCCTGCTGGCCAAGTCCGGTCTGCAACTGGTCGCCGCCTATGCCGGTGGCAACTTCATCTTCGACGACATCCTGCCCGAGGAACTGGCCCGCGTGACCCGCGCCGCCGACCGCGCCGCAGAACTCGGCGCGCCGCATCTGGTGGTGGGCGGCGGGGCCAAGCGCTTTGATGGCATCCGCGAAAGCGATTATCACAAGCTGGGTGCCGCTTTGGACCGCGTGAAGGACCTCGCCGAGGCGCGGGGCCTGCGGGCGCACTACCACCCGCACCTCTCGACCATCGTCGAGGGCCCGGCCAGCGTGGCCAAGATCTTCGACCTGACCGCCATCGATTTCTGCCCGGATACCGCCCATCTCGCGGCGGCGGGTGGCGATCCGGCCCAGCTGATCCGCGACCATGCTTCGCGGATCTCCTATGTCCATCTGAAGGGCTTTCAGCGTGAGCCCTTCGCCTTCACTCCTCTGGATCGCGGCGACATCCCGACCGGCCCGATCCTGCAGGCGATGCGCGACACCGGCTTTCAGGGCTGGGTTTGCGCCGAACTCGATGCCTGGCCCGACCCTGCCGAAGGGGCGCGTCTCAGCATGAAATACTTGAAAACCTGACGATAACCCGGGCTTGATGGCCCCACTTCTGGGAGGAATACTGATGATCACTAGACGCAGCCTGTTTGGCGGCGCGGCTCTGCTTGCTGTGCTCGCCTCGATGCAACCGGCCGTCGCCGGACCCGACGAGGCTTTGGCCGCGCTGGTCGAAAGCGTGCTTTCCAAAGGCCCGAACGGCGAAGACCCTTCGCCTGCCTCCGCGGTGACACTTACTGATGAGGAACTGGCCAAGATCAAGGGGATGAAGGCCACCGCCGCCATCGTCATGCACTACGGCGGCAATGACTGGAGCCGGGCGCAGATCAACGGGCTGCAGACCCAGTTCGCCGCCATGGGAATCGAGGTGATCGCGGTCACCGATGCCGGCTTCAAGCCCGAAAAGCAGGTGGCGGACCTGGAGACGATCATGGCGCAGAACCCGTCGATCATCGTGTCGATCCCGACCGACCCGACGGCCACCGCTGCGGCCTATAAGGCCGCTGCCGCTGCTGGCGTGAAGATCGTGTTCATGGACAACGTGGCCGCAGGCATGACCGCAGGCAAGGACTATGTGTCTGTCGTCTCGGCCGACAACTACGGCAACGGCGTCGCCGCCGCGCATCTGATGGCCAAGGCGCTGAACGGGGCGGGCAACATCGGCCTCGTCTTCCATGCCGCCGATTTCTTCGTGACCAAGCAGCGCTATGACGCCTTCAAGGCCACGATCGCCAGCGACTACCCCGATATCAAGATCGTGGATGAACAGGGCATCGGCGGCCCGGATTTCTCGGGCGATGCCGAAAAGGCAGCAGGCGCCATGTTGACCTCGCATCCCGAAATTCAGGGCATCTGGGCGGTCTGGGACGTACCGGCCGAGGGGGTAATCTCTGCCGCTCGTAACGCCGGCCGCGATGATCTGATCATCACCACCGTCGATCTGGGCGAAAATGTCGCCATCTCGATGGCGCAGAACGGCTTCGTCAAGGGTCTGGGCGCGCAGCGCCCCTATGACGCCGGTGTCGTCGAGGCCAAACTCGCGGGCTACGGCCTGCTCGGCAAAGAGGCCCCGGCTTTTGTCGCGCTGCCTGCGCTGCCGGTCAGCCACGACAACCTGCTGGAGGCTTGGAAGCAAGTCTACTCCACCGAGGCCACCGACAACGTCAAGAACTCGATGGCCAACTAAGGCCCCGCGCGGGCGGCCGCTCCCCCGCCCGCGCCCCTTTTCAGGCCCCCAACTCACTAAGGATATTGATGATGACCAAAGTGATGAATGTCGCCATGATCGGCGGCGGGTTCATGGGCAAGGCCCATGCCATGGCTTACGCCGCCATGCCGATGTTCTTCTGGCCCGCCCCGGCCATCCCGCACCGCAAGGTGGTGGTCGATGTGACCGACAGCGCCGCCGAGGCCGCCCGCCAGCGCTTTGGCTTTGACGAGGCGTCGTCGGACTGGCGCGCCGTAGTGGCCCGCCCCGACATCGACGTGGTGGACATCTGCACCCCCAACAACGTCCACGCCGAAATTGCCATCGCTGCGGCCAAGGCGGGCAAGCACATCATCTGCGAAAAGCCGCTCGCCCGCACGGTCGAAGAGGCTCGCGCCATGGCTGAGGCCGTGGCCCGCGCCGGCGTGATCCACATGGTTGCCTTCAACTATCGGCGCACGCCCGCCGTAGCGCTGGCCAAGAAATACATCGAGGAAGGCCGCATCGGCCGCATCCTGAACTTCCGCGGCACCTATCTGCAGGACTGGTCGGCGGATGAGAACGGCCCGCTGTCCTGGCGCTTCCAGAAGAAGATCGCGGGCTCGGGCGCGGTGGGCGACATCGGCACTCATGTCGTGGACCTCGCCCATTACCTCGTTGGCCCGATCGCCTCGGTCAACGCCCTGACGCGGACCTATGTCAAAACCCGTCCGATACAGCAGGGTGGGGTGGACAAACTGGGCGCGTCCGAGAAGTCTGCAGGCGGTGAACGCGCCGAGGTGGATGTGGATGACGAGGTCGTCTCGATGCTGAAGTTTGAAGGCGGCGCCATCGGCTCGCTGGAGGCGACCCGCAACGCTTGGGGGCGCAACAATTTCATCACGCTGGAAATTCACGGCACCAAGGGCTCCATCGCCTTCAACTATGAACGGCGCGACGAGTTGCAGGTGATGTTTGCCGACGATCCTGCCGACGCGCGCGGCTTTCGCACCGTCTATACCGGCCCCGCCCATCCCTACGGCCACGGCCTGTGGCCGATCCCCGGCCTTGGCATCGGTTATTCCGAAACCAAGATCGTCGAGTGCCACGACTTTTTCAGCGCCATAGCTTCGGGCCGCCAGCCCAGCCCCAATTTCGCCGACGGTCTGGCCTGCGAACTGGTGGCGGATGCGTTGCTGCGGTCCGGCGAGACCGGGCTGTGGGAGGCGGTGGGCAAATGACCGCCGTCATCATGAAGGGTATTTCCAAGGCCTTTGGCGGTGTCAAAGCTTTGGACAACGTGGATTTCGAGGTTTTCCCCGGTGAAGTTCACGCCCTTCTTGGCGGCAACGGGGCCGGAAAATCCACAATCCTCAAGGTGCTGAACGGCGTCCACAAGCCCGATGCCGGAACGATCGCGGTGGGGGGCGTGCCCCTCACCACCCATACGCCCGAAGCCTCGCGCGCCGCAGGCATCGCGATGAACTTTCAGGAAATGAGCCTGATCCCGACCCTGACCGTGGCGCAGAACATCTTCCTGACCCGCGAGGCCCGCACCGCCCGCGGCCTTCTGGATGACAAGGCCTGCGAGGCCAGGGCCGCCGAAATCTTCGCCATGCTGGAGGTCAAGGTTGACCCAAAGGCCGTAGTCGGAACCCTTGGTGCGGGCCAGAAACAACTGACCGAAATTGCCAAGGCGATCAGCAAAAGCTCCAAGGTGCTGATCCTTGATGAGCCTTCCACGGCCCTGGCGGTGTCCGACGTCGAGCGTCTGTTCCTGTTCCTGCGCAAGTTGAAGGCGCAAGGCGTGGCGGTGATCTACGTCAGCCACCGCATGGACGAGATCGCCCGCATTGCCGACCGCGCCACCATCCTGCGCGACGGCCGCCATGTCATCACCGCAACCATGGCCGACCTGCCCATCGATGTGATGATCGAACATATCGTCGGCAAACGCTCCAAGGGCCTTGCCGATGTGGCAAGAGGCGACGTGACGCGCGGCGAGGTGCTGCTGGAGGCGCGCGGCCTTAGCGGTCCGCACAAGCCCGACAATGTCAGTTTCACGCTCCATCGCGGCGAAGTGCTAGGTCTGGCAGGACTTCTGGGCTCTGGCCGCTCGGCGCTGGCGCGGGTGATTGCCGGGATCGAACCGGCGACCAAGGGCGAGATCCGCATCAAGGGCCAACCCGTCGCAATTCGCAAACCCTCGGACGCAATAGCGGCGGGAGTGGCGCTGGTGCCCGAGGCGCGGGCGACCCAAGGCATCATCCCGGCCCATTCGGTTGCCTCCAACATGGTTCTGGCGGTGCTGGACCGCATCTCTGACAAGGGGGTGGTGGACCGGGACAAGGCGAAGGCCATCACCGACGACATGATCCAGCGCCTGCAGGTCAAGACCGCCAGCCGGGATCATGCCGTCTCCACCCTCTCGGGCGGCAATCAGCAAAAGGTGGTGATCGGCAAATGGCTGGCCACCGACCCCGACATTCTGGTGCTGGACGAACCCACCGCCGGCATCGACATCGGCTCGAAATCCGAAATCATCCGGCTGGTCCGCGACCTTGCAGCCCAAGGCAAGGGTATCGTGATGATCTCCTCCGAATTGTCCGAGCTGCTGACCGCCTGCGACCGCATCCTTGTGATGGCCGACGGCCGCGCCCATCAGATGATCGACCGCGCCAGCCTTGACGACCCGACCGAACCCGACCCCGGCCACCGTCTGCAAGGCGCCGAGCGCCAGTTGCAGGTCGAAATTCAAAAGGCCCTTACCGCACAACAGGAGGCCCAACATGGCTGACCGCACCGCAGGCTTCTTCGCCAACTGGCGGCAGAACATCATCTATATCGGCTTTGTGGTGATCTTCTTGGTCTTCGCCCTGACGCTAAGCCAGAAGGGTTTCCTGAACCCCACCAACCTTTTGAACATCATCCGCCAGACCGCGATGATCGCGGTGATGGCGGTGGCGATGACCTTTGTGCTCGCGAGCGGCGAGATTGACCTGTCAATCGGGGCCGTCGCCGGTCTGGCCACGGTCACTGTCGCCATGGCCATCGCGGTTGCCGGGCCCCTGGCCGGCGTCCTGGCGGGCATCGCCACCGGCATCGCGGTCGGCTGTTTCAACGGCTGGCTGACCACACGCATCGGCATCCCCTCTTTTCTGACCACGCTCGCCATGATGGGCATCGCCAAGGGGGCTGCCATGTGGATATCAGACACAGCCGCCGTGCCGATCCTGTCGCCCAATTACTCATGGCTCTTTGGCGGCGGTTCCATCGGCCCGATCCCGGTGCTTCTGTTCTGGATGTTGGTCATGGGCGCGCTTGGTCATTTCGTCCTGCGCCGCACCGGCTTTGGCCGCCGCGTGCTGGCGACCGGGGGCGGCGAGACGGCCGCCCGCTATTCCGGCATCGACACCGCGAACATCAAGTTCAAGGTGTTGGTCTTGTCCTCATCCGCTGCCGCCCTTGCCGGGATGCTCTATGCCGGCCGGCTGCAATCGGGCCGGTTCCAGTTGGGCGAAGGCGATGAGCTCTCGGTCATTGCCGCAGCCGTTCTGGGTGGCACGAGCCTCTTTGGCGGCAAAGGCACTGTCATCGGCACCATCGTCGGTGCCCTGATGATCGGCCTGATCAACAACGGCCTGATCCTGATGGGGCTGGAGTTCAGCCAGCAACTGATCGCTCGGGGGGCCATCATCATCCTCGCCGTCGCCCTCAGCCAGAAGAAGGCCTGACATGTACACGATCATCGGCACTGTCACCGCTCGCCCCGAAACCCGCGCCGAACTGCAAGGGCTTCTGATGGCCCAAGTGACCCCAACCCGCGCGGAACCCGGCTGCATCAACTACGATTACCACGTCGATGCCGCCGACCCCTGCGTGTTTGTGTTCTATGAAAACTGGGCCAACCGGGCCGCGCTGGACACCCATCTTGCAATGCCCCACCTGCAGCCTCTGTTCTCGCAACTTGATCGGCTTGTGGCGAAACCGGTGGATATCCGGCCACTGACGATGCTGAGCTCTCCAACATGAGGTAACCCCGGCGGCATTCTCCCGGTCAGCTTGCCAGGGTCCAATGAAGCACGCAGCCCCGGCGCAGGTTTCCCCACCGGTTCGAGCGAACCGACGAGGGTAGTTCGCGCCCATCATCAGGCAGCGGGCGCAAAATGGGGGGACTACGCGACAGGGTTTCGGCCGTTCCCGCGATGGTTTCACGACCAAGATCCACCTCCGCGTCAACGGTGCGGGCCCGCCCACGAGATCGGACACCACGCCGGGTCAGACATCGGACGATCCGGGCTTCGATCTGGTCATGGACGACAACCTGCCCGAGCCCTGCGTTCTGCTGACAGATCGTAGCTATAGCTCTGACAACATTCGAGAAACCATTGAGACACGCAAAGTTGTGCCTGTGATCCCAAATTCGGAAACACAGCGATCCGCCTCTGGCTCCGCCATTAGTCAACAACACCCAATCGTCTTACCCGAATCGGCCAACGCACAATCCCCTCAATAAAC